>CAXMQD010000075.1:0-2340 GCA_964194965.1 uncultured Acidimicrobiia bacterium
AATCCGCCCTGGTTCATCCCGGAAACCACCGATCTGCTATCCCAGCTCCAGGCGTTTCGCGCGCGCCACGAGCACTTCGCCATCGTGGTCGACGAATACGGCGAGGTGTTGGGCATCGTGACGCTCGAGGACATCCTGGAGGAGATCGTGGGCGAAATCGCCGACGAGCACGACGTGGTGATCGAGGGCGTTCAGCTGCAGAAAGACGGCTCGATCATGGTCGACGGGGCGGTCACGATCCGCGATCTGAACCGCCAGTTCGATTGGCAACTACCCGACGAGGAGGCGGCCACCGCCGCCGGGTTGGTGCTGCACGAAGCCCGGCGCATTCCCGAGATCGGTCAAGCCTTCGTGTTCCATGGCTTCCGATTCGAAATCCTCGGCCGGCAACGCAACCAGATTACCTCGATCAAGGTCCTGCGCCTGGACGACGCCAGGGAGTCGCCTGCCGATAAAGGGCCGGAGGCGGAGGAAAAATCACCTGATTCAAGCCATGCGGAAGCGGATGGCGGCCTCGACCGGGCGCCCTGACGCGTCGGCCCTTAGCTTGACCTCGCGGGCCGGGCTCTGCCACACTAGCCGCAACGACAGGTGCGCAGGCCTGACCCATCCAACTGGCAATGGAGAGGGGCCATGCAACGACGAATCGTCCCTGATTTGGTCCGCGATCAAATCCTCGTTAGCCTACCGCCGAGCGCGACCGTGCAAGACGCCGCCCGGATTATGGCCGAGCGCCATATCGGCGCCGTCTTGGTCGCCGTCGACGGCCGGCTCCAAGGAATATTTACCGAGCGCGACGTGCTCGCCCGGGTCGTCGCGGCCGGCCTCGATCCCAACGACACGGCATTGGGCGGCGTCATGACGCCCAATCCGGACACCGTCGCGCCCAACGATTCGGCGCTCGAGGCGTTGCGGCGGATGAGCGAACGCGGCTATCGCCACCTGCCGGTGGTCGACGGTGAACGAATGGTCGGGATCGTCTCGATCCGGGACCTCTACACCGCGGTCAACGAGGAACTCGCCGAGGATCTGCAGCAGCGCGAGGCCTTCATCTTCGACACCGGCTACGGCACCGGCTGAGACCAGGCGTTCGGGTCGGTCATGTTGACGGATCTTCGGCGGCCCCTATAGTGCCCCGCCGGAATCCTTAGTACGCGAGCCGACATGCCCCTTTCTAGCCCCGCTGAACGCAAACACCTGCACACCCGCAAAATCGAGTTCCAAGGTTTTCAACGGGCCGATGGCTTGTGGGACATCGAAGCGCGGCTGACCGACGTTAAAACCTACGATTTCCAGAACGAGTTCCGAGGCACGATCCAGGCCGAAGAGCCGCTCCACGACATGTGGTTGCGGGTGACCATCGACGAGGACTTCGTGGTCCGCGACATCGAGGCGGTCACCGACGGCGCCCC
Source organism: uncultured Acidimicrobiia bacterium (assembly GCA_964194965.1). Taxonomy (GTDB): domain Bacteria; phylum Pseudomonadota; class Alphaproteobacteria; order Kiloniellales; family J153; genus JACZVL01. The sequence continues at coordinate 1,413 of CAXMQD010000075.1, forward strand.
CTTCGCGACCTGCGCGGCGATAGCGCCCAATTTCAAGAAGATGATCGGCGCCAAAATGCGCGCCGGCTGGCACCGCGAAGTGCGCGGGCGCCTGGGCGGCGTCGAGGGCTGCACCCATTTGGCCGAGGCGCTCGGCGCTTGCGCCACCGTCGCCTATCAGACCCTGTTCCCAGTCCTGTCCAAAAAAAACAAAGCCCACAGTGGCAACCGCAAGCCGAGCCTCATCGACTCCTGCCACGCCTTCGCCAGCGACGGCGAGGTGGTGCGAAAGCGCTGGCCCGAGTTCTATACCGGCTCGGAGAGCTGAATCCGCTTGAGGCGGAACAGGCCAACGCAGGCGAGCGCGGACAGCATCATCGCACTGGCGAAATAGATCGGCGCATCGGCGCTGCCGGATAGGTCGCGAGCCCATCCCGCGAGCGGCGGCAGCGCGCCCATGCCGGCGTAGTACCAAGTATAGAACAGCCCCATCCCCTGGGCCCGGTGGTCCGCGCTCAGCGTTTCCGACACCAGCGCCATGATCGGGCCCGCCGGCGCCCAGGCGAAAACGCCGAAGGCGATGAACGGCAGCAAGGGTGATTCGGCCCAGGGCAGGACCGCGCAGATCCCCACGGCCGCGGTCAGCGAAACCATCATGACCAGGTTCGGACGGCCCCAGCGCTGGGCCAGGTAGCCGCCGAGCGGAACCGTCCCGATTCCCAACCAGGTGCCCAGGCTGACCATCCAGGCGGCCTCTTCCAGCGCCAGACCGCGCGCGGTCAGGAAAGTCGGGCCGAAGCTCACGATCAGGATCAGGCCGACGTTGTACAGGGTCCAGGCCGCGGCCGCGAGGGAGACGCCGCCGAACTGTGCCCGGTCGAGCCCGAACAGCCGCCCCGGCCCCGCGGCCGGCCCCGCGGCCGACCCCGCGGCCGACCCCGCGGCCGAC
>CAXMQD010000076.1:0-1991 GCA_964194965.1 uncultured Acidimicrobiia bacterium
ATCGAGCGGATTTTCGATCGGGAGCCGGACGCCTTGATCGCCGTCTGCGGCGACTTCAACGCCGAGGAGCGCCAGACCCCGCTGCGCACCATCCGCGGCGATACCGGGGATACCGGCAACCCGGCGCTGGCGCCGCGCGCCTTGGTGCCGCTCGAACGCACCCTGCCCGAATCCCAACGGTTCTCGGTGGTCCACGGCGGCCGCAAGCAGATGCTCGACCACCTGCTGGTCTCGCGTGCCCTGCTGGCCGGCTACCGCCACGTCGAGATCCACAACCAAGGCCTGGCCGACGAGGTGACCGACAGCGGCCCCGATTCCCACCACGCCCCGCTGGTCGCCGAGTTCGAGCTGCCGGGTTAGGCTCCCTCCCGAGAGGCCGGAACCGACGATAGCGCGATCTCTATGAGTCATTCCTATGGATCATTGGTATAAGATCCCGTATCGGGCGGGAACAGCATCATTCGGTTGTTGGCGAGTCCTGGAACACGGACCGGGGGGCAGGTCGGTCAATATGACAATCCGAGACAAGGTCGTTTCTCATTTTCTGATGACGGTTTTGGCGCTGCTACTCCTTCACGGTTCGGCGCTCGCCCATAGCTTCAATGTTGTCCTCGTCATTCCGGCGTCGAACGCCGCGGCGGTGCAGGGTCACCAAATCCGCAAGGGCTTTATGTTGGCGACCGCGGAACGGGACGGCCATCCCGATCAAGAGTCCGACGGCCATCTCGGGGGCCTCGATGTCTATGTCACCCTGGTCGACGAGCAGGGGGACGTTGCCGCCGATGTCGCGCGGTTCGTGGCCCAAAACGACATCGACATCGTCGCCGTTTTCGGCTCCGAGGAATCGTTGTCTTTGATCGGGACGCTCTTGGAGGGGAGCAATGTTGCCTTGCTGTTGCCCGGCCGGTCCCCCTTTTCCGAACCCGGGCTCCCCGGCACGGCGGCATTCGTCGCCGCTTACGAAATGGCATACGGCGGCAAACCCTCGTCTCATGCGGCGCAGGGATACCATGCCGCCCGGCGCATCGATCGGGCCGTGCGGGCCCAGGGAGGCGTTGACGACAGGGCAATGTTGCGCCGAGATTTCACGGAAACCGCGCGCGGTTTCACTTGGTGACGCGCGCGCTCCCCGGTCGTTTAGACCGAGCCATCCGCATTGCGTAGTCCGTGGTTCGGCCTCAGTAGGGTTGGTCGACCAGGACCGTGCACCGGCGCATGACGCGGGTTTCCCGTGCCGTGTCGTACATAGTCGCCCGGTGCATGGTGCAACGATTGTCCCAGAACACGAAGTCGCCGCGCGTGTAGCCGTGGCGATAGACCAGATGATCGGGCGTGATCAGCCGGTTCATCTCGTCGATCAAGGCGCGGCCCGCGTCATAGTCCATGCCCTCGACGTATTCCGCGTGATCGCCGAGGAATAGCGCCTTGCGCCCGGTTTCGGGGTGGGTCCGGACCACCGGCCAGGCGACCGGCGGGACCGCGGCTTTCTGCTCTTCGCTCAACGGCTCGTGGCCGTGCCGGCGGGTGCGGGAGAAGTCGAGATTGTGAAACACGCGCAAGGCCGCGACCCGCTCTTTCCACGCAGGGGCCAGTTCGTCGTAGGCCGAATACATGTCGCAGAAATGGGTCTCGCCGCCCGCTTTCGGCGGCCGTTCGGCATACATGAAGGTCGAATGCCCGCTGCGCGCGTTCCACGACCCGTCGGTGTGCCATTTCAGCGTGCCCTGGTCGGGGTGTTTGCCAGAGGGTTTGCCGTCTTCATCGAGGTTGCTCAGCACGTAGAGCTCGGGATGATCGGTCTCGCCTTGGTATTGGTTCATCACGTGCACCTGAACCTCGCCGAAATTGGCGGCGAAGGCGATCTGGCTCGCGGGCGACACCTCGAGGCCGCGAAAGACGAGCACCTGATAGCGCAGCCAGGCCGCGTGAATCGAGGGAAATATCTCCGGGCTGGCGGCCTGGTCGAGATCGATGCCGAGGATCTCGGCGCC
>CAXMQD010000077.1:0-2760 GCA_964194965.1 uncultured Acidimicrobiia bacterium
ACCAGCTGCCCCAACCCGCTTTCCCCATAGACACGCCGCGACAGCTCCCCGCGGTTTCCTCCTCGGGAGGTTTCCCGACGCGGGCCGCTGTACCGACCAGCCGCCACCGCAGTGCACCGGCCCGCATCCGAAAACCTTCAACAAGGACTAAACCGCTCGCGCGGTAGGGGCCCGTGGTGAGGCGGCGTGCTTGTGCGCAGCCGTCGAGCCTGTGGCGGAGTCCGCGCCTGTATTGAGGATCGAGGTCTCGAACCTCACTCAGGACAGGAGCTTCCCCATGACGACCCAGCACATGAGCCCGCTGCGGCGGCGGATGATCGAAGACATGATGGTGCGCGGCCACGGCGAGAAGACCAAGCTCGACTACATCCGCGCGATCAAGCGCTTTGCCGGCTTCCTCGGCCGCGCGCCCGACACCGCGACGGCGGAGGACCTGCGGGCCTGGCAGCTGCATCTGACCGAGGCCAATGTCAGCGTCGCCAGCTTCAACCAGGCGATCACCGTGTTGCGGTTCTTCTTCACCGTGACCTGCGGGCGCGGCGATCTGGTCCGCCGCCTGCGCTACCGCCGCGCGCCGCAGCGCCTGCCGGTGACGCTAAGCCCCGACGAGGTGGCGCGGCTGATCGAGGCTGCACCGGGGCCGGGGCTCAAATACAAAGCCGCGCTGAGCATCGCCTATGGCGCCGGGCTCAGGGCCAGCGAGGTGGTCAACCTCAAGATCGGCGACATCGACAGCGACCGGATGGTCATCCGGGTCGAGCAGGGCAAGGGACGCAAGGACCGCCATGTGATGCTGTCGCCGTCATTGCTGGCGCTCTTGCGCGACTACTGGCGCGAGGCCCGCCCGCAGGGCTGGCTGTTTCCGGGTCGGCCACCGGTGGCGCCGATCTCGACCCGCCAACTCAATCGCGCGGTCCATGCCGCCGCCGATGCGGCCGGGATCGCCAAGCGCGTTTCCCTGCACACGCTGAGGCACAGCTTCGCCACTCATCTGCTGGAGGCGAACACCGACATCCGAGTGATCCAGGTGCTGCTCGGACACGCCAAGCTCGACACGACCGCAAGGTATGCGCATGTGGCAACGCGCACGATCCGGACTGTGATAAGCCCGCTCGATGCGGCCCGCCTCGGCCGCAACAGGGGAAGCAAGCCGCCGGCCTGAGGCCGGGCCATGCCCCGGGGACGAGTGTGCCCGAAGCTGGAGGTCGCGGACATCTTCCGCGACCACGGCCCTGCATGGCGGCGCGCCGCCAAGGATGTTTCCGGGGCCGGCCATGTCAGCCTCGCCCAGTTGAAGGTGATGGCCGCGATCGAGACCTGCCGCACCGCCGCCCTCGGCGGGCATGTCGCGGCGTGCACGGACTGCGGCCACCAGCACATCGCCTACAACTCGTGCCGCAACCGGCACTGCCCCAAGTGTCAGGGCGTGGCGGCCCGGGACTGGATGGAGGCGCGGGCGGCCGATCTTCTGCCTGTGCCCTATTATCACGTTGTCTTCACCCTGCCAGCCGCGATCGCCGACATCGCCTACACCAACAAGGCGGTGGTCTATGACCTGCTGTTGCGCGCCTCCGCCGAGACGATGCAGACCATTGCCGCCGACCCCCGCCATCTCGGCGCCCGGATCGGCATGACCTCCGTGCTCCACACCTGGGGTTCGGCCATGACCCATCACCCCCATGTCCACATCATCGTCCCAGGTGGCGGCCTGTCGCCAGATGGGGAGCGCTGGACCGCCTGCCGCCCTGGCTTCTTTCTGCCGGTCCGGGTCCTGTCGCGGTTGTTTCGCAGGCTGTTCCTGACCGGGCTTGAGGCGGTTCACAGGGCAGGCCGGCTCCGCTTCTTCGGCGACCGCGCGAACCTCGCCGACCCGGCCGCCTTCGCCGCCCATCTTGCCCCGTGGCGCCGCTCGGAATGGGTGGTCTACGCCAAGGCCCCCTTCGGCGGACCGGAGGCCGTGCTCGCCTATCTCAGCCGCTACACCCACCGCGTCGCCATCGCCAACAGCCGCCTCGTCGCGGCCGATGCCAACACCGTCACCTTCCGCTGGAAGGACTACCGCGCGAACCGCCGCGACCGGCAGAAGGTCATGCGCCTCGCCACCGGCGAGTTCATCCGCCGCTTCCTGCTCCATGTCCTGCCCCGAGGCTTCCACCGCATCCGCCATTACGGGCTCTTCGCCAGTTCATCCCGCAAGAGGAACATCGCGACCATCCGGCAGCTACTCCACGTCGAGCCGCCCGACCTGGAGCCGGCCCTCGACGCCACGCAGACCGCAGACGCCCCGGCGACCCGCACCCTGCGCCAGCCATGCCCCTCCTGCGGCGGCCCCATGATCGTCATCGAGACCTTCGACCGCGGCCAGACACCCCGATCCCGCGCGCCACCCATCAGGAGTGCAGCATGACCATCCGACACGGCCCCCAGTTCACCGGCGCAAAGCCCCACCACACCGCCGCGCAGCGGCAGGCGCTGCGGCCGCTCGCCCTGGCTACGGAACAATCAGCCCGCACCGAACCGGCAATCCCCGATCGATCACCGATCAGCCCCGGCACCGCCAGCAAGACACACGCCCGATCCCCTCAGCCGCTCCGCGCCTCGCTGCAACAGCCCCGGAACACCAGCTGCCCCAACCCGCTTTCCCCATAGACACGCCGCGACAGCTCCCCGCGGTTTCCTCCTCGGGAGGTTTCCCGACGCGGGCCGCTGTACCGACCAGCCGCCACCGCAGTGCACCGGCCCGCATCCGAAAACCTTCAA
>CAXMQD010000078.1:0-4773 GCA_964194965.1 uncultured Acidimicrobiia bacterium
GTAATTGCGGCGGCCGCTCTCCTGGGGCGTTTGAGGGAAGCGGTGCCTGCGTGGCGCGAGATCAATCATTGTTCCAAGGCCCATTTCTCGAAAGCCGCCAGGGTTTCGGCGTCGGGTGGATAGGTGCCGGCGAGCGGCGCGCCGGCACCGACCCGCTGTTGAATGAAAGCCTCGAGTTGTTCCTGTCGTGCCCCATCCCGGGCCAGTTCGACCGTCAACTCCGGCGGAAACACCACGACCCCGTCTTCGTCACCGAACAATATGTCGCCCGGAAACACCGCCGCGCCGCCGCACGCCACGGGCACCTGGGTTTCCGACGCGTAGTGGTCAACATGGCTGTTGCGCGCCGCGCGGGCGGCGCAAAACACGGGGAATCCCAGGTCCATCATGGCGGATGTATCGCGCATGCCGCCATCGGTGACGACGGCGGCGGCGCCGCGCGCCTTCAACCGGGTCACCAGGATATCGCCCAGCGTACCCGAATTAGTGACGCCCCTGGCATCGATCACCAGAACACCGCCAGGCGGGCAGTCCTCGACGGCGCTGCGCTGGGGATACGCCGGCGACTTCACCTGGTCCAGGTCCATCTTGTCTTCACGCATCGGGATCAGGCGCAATGTGTAGGCGACACCAACAAAACGCGGCGTGCCGGGTGTGATGGGGTGCACGCCGGCAATGAACGTGCTCGGCATGCCGCGTTTCAACAACTGTGTCGTCAGGGTGCCCGTCGATAGGGTCCCGATGATCTTTATGGCGTCTTCAAGGTCACTCACGTTATTTCCCCCCAATTCCGAAGTCCGGTAAATTCAACCCGTTCTCGCGGGCACATTCAATGGCCTCGTCATAGCCGGCGTCGGCATGGCGCATGAGCCCTATCGCCGGATCATTCCACAACACCCGGCCAATACGTTGGCCGCCGCCTCCGTGCCGTCGCAACAGAATACCAGTGAATGTCGGCTTTCGGGGGTAGAGCAGAAGTCGATTTCGGGCGATCGGATGTCTCTTCCTAGCCGTAACCGGAAGTTAGCACTGCCTGAATTTGCCGAACGTTGGTTGATTACCACGACGAGTGGACCGCCAAATGATGCTGGAAACGGAATGTCTGTTCTTGGGGTCTAGTCCGCTCCGTAGTGCGTGGCGAGGTAATCGAGGACCAGCTTCCGATCTTCCAGGTCCAGGGGTTCCATCTCCTGTTCCTCCACCATCCACACCAGGGTCTCGTCCCAAGAGTCCCGATTCAGGCCCTGCTGCTTGACAATGGCCAGCGAATGGCACGCCTGGCAGGTATAGAATACTTCCTCTCGACCCAGCCCCACGGGCAGTCCCTGCCAGTCCTCCTCGTCAACGCCGAACTGGGTGGCCAGATAATTGAGCACCTGCCGTCGCGCCCACGGCTCCATCTGGTGCATCTTGTTTTTCTCGACCATCCAGTCGAGGAGCTTGTCCCATTCGTCCCGCGACATGCGTTGCTGGACGAATTGATTCAGGGAATGACAGGCGGTGCAGTTGAAATAGACCGCGGCCCGCCCCGGGCTCTCGGGAAGGCCGCCGTAGTCCTCGGCGTGATCCTTCCCGGTCGAAGCCCAGTCGGCAGCCAGCGCGGCTGAGGAGAGAAATCCCCAGCCGGCCAGCATCGCCGCGACGATCGCGGCTGGTAGGAACAACCTTGTCAACGTCAGGACGCGTACACCGAAATCCGGTGCATTGAGTTGTTCATGTAGCCCTTGGGGTTCCAAGCGATGGCGAAGGGCTGCATGCGGTCCTGGTCGTCCGTGGCCCGGGCCCAGATTTCGTAGTAACCCTCTTGGGGCAGGCTCACCGTTTGCGAGAACCGCTGCCAGGCGTAGGGGTTGGGCGGCGGGTCAAGTTTGGCCTGGATCCAGGTGACGCCGAAGTCGATCGAGAGGTCCAGTGCCTTGACCGTGTTGTCGCCGGCCCAGGCATGCCCCTGCACCGACACCGAACGCTCGCCCTTGGGCAACCTGATGCCGCTCTCGGGCGAGGTGATCAGCGATTTGACCACCATTGACTCGATCAACACCATGGACTTTTTGTCCACCTTGGTGCCGGCGGCCACCGGGTGCGGAGGCAGCCGATAGGCGGCGCCGGTCATCTTCGTGCCGTCGTGCACCACGTCGCGGAGCTGCATGCGGTTAAACCACTTGTGCGAGAACGAGCCCGGCCACCCTGGAATGTGAAGTCTTAAGGGCGCCCCGTTCATGGGATGGATCGGCTCCCCATTCATGGCGAAGGTGATGAGGTTATTCGAATCCATAGCTTTCTCGATCGGAACCCCCCTGGAGATCGGCAGCTTGTCGGGATTTCCCGACAAGTGTGCGTCCGGACGGTCGGCTTCGACCCCGACACGATCACGATCGTGGGGAGTGGCTTTTATCCCAAAAATTGGTCCACCGACCCGGCCGTCACTCTGGGCGGCGTGCCACTTTACGTGACGGAAGCGACCGAAACGGAGATCGTGGCGGATTGCCCACCGGAGGAGCCACTGGACCCGATGTCCGGCCCGTTTTGCGCGGACGGAGATTTCCTGCTCGTCGTTACGCCGGATGGTGGCTTCGGCGACGATGACGATGACAAAGGCGACTCGATTGTTGCCAACTACGACCTGACCATCGGCGCTGTCGGGCCGGACGGACTGGACGGACCGAAGGGCGACAAGGGCGACCAAGGCATCCCGGGCGTCCAAGGACCGAAAGGTGACACGGCAGACCAAGGCATCCAAGGCATCCAAGGCGTGAAAGGCGACAAGGGTGACCCTGGCGACAAGGGCGACACCGGGGCTCCGGGGACCGGTGATATTCAGCAGGTCGTCAGATCTCAGGTCGATGTCAATCGGAGGGGTTCGGCAACTGGCGCGTCGAAGATATTCACCATGACAGGAAATTTCTGTGCGTTAGACAAGATCGAATTTAGGGGGCCACCAGTTGGCAGTGAGGGTTACACCGGTAACACTTGTGGAATCACAGGCCAGCCGGGCGGGTTTTGGACGATGACGGCTTTTGCCGCCGGTGAGAATTATACGCTGTGCCGGGCGGTCTGTTTTTGAGCGCCAGTCAATGTTGTGGAAGCAGCGGAGCTCAATAGTGGTTATTGGGTAGGAGTGGTTAAGTGGGTGCATCTATTATGTTTTATATCCCCATAACTCCCTGAACGCGCCCAACTGACCCAACGTCGCACGTACGACCCAAACCGGGGGGAGGCAACGGCCTCCCCCCGAAACCCCAAATAGCCGGAGGCAGCCATGTTCAAGCGCATGACGACCCCATTCAACCGGACCGCCCTGGCCTCGTCGATGGTCCTGGCCCTGACCCTCGCAGCCGCCGCCGGCGCCAAGGCCGGCACCACAGCCGAGGCCTCGGCGGAACGCGCCATCGACGTCACCATCGAGGCCGGCCCCGAGGGCGACCGGGTCACTTACTCGGCGCCCGGCGCCCGGCTCGACCGGATTTTGCGCGCCCTCGCCGAGGCGGCTGGCTTCAAACTCGCCATCCGGGGCGACCTTTCCCGGCCGGCGCAGGCCACCCGGATGTCCACCGTGCCGCTCGACCGCGCCATCCGGCGCCTGGCCGGCAACACCTCGATGGTGATGATCTTCGATCCCGAAAGCAGCGGCAGCCGGCGCGTCGCCGAGGTCCGGCTCTACGCCCGGCCCTAGGCTTGACTGGAATTGGCCGGCGGCGCGGGTTCGGGTTTCAGGCTGCCTCCTGACCGTCCCCGCCGCCGGTCGATAGCCGGGCGGAGGCCCTCAGCCTCCCCCGGCTTTTCTCTCGCGCGAAGCCCAGCGAAGACTGCCGACGTTCCGGGCATTGTATCGGCAGTAATTCAGACCGTGCCACTACCGCGGCGGAGCGGGCGACCACCCCCCCCTGCCCTCACGGGTAGTCGCAGCGATCGCCGGTTATTTCGACGAAGCCGCGCTTGGTGCCCTCGACCACGCTGTAGAGGTATTCCTTGTCCTTGACGATCACCGAGGTGTGGATCGGCAGTTTGCCCTTGCGGACCGTGGTCTTGCCGCCGAGCTGGACCAGGCGCAGGGTGACCGCCTGGGCCGGGTCGAACCACGCCTCGATCTGGCCGTCCGCGTTGCGCGCGGATTCGCCGAGCGCGGTGATGATGATGGCGTTCTTGGCGAAGCTGACCGAATCGTTGGCGCTCTGGGAAATCGGCGTGCGCACCACGAAGCGCTTGGTCACCGGCTTGTCGTCGCAGGTGCGGTCCTTGCCGGCGGAGTCGATCAGGAACGCCAGCCGATCCTGGCCGACACCGGCCGCCAGCTTCTCCCGGACCCGGCCCATGAGCGCCGCCACCTCGCCGGCGGGCACGTCGCGCTGGTAGGCGAGCTTGGCGTCCTTCAGACGCCGCTCGCTGAGGATCAGTCCGGCCTGAACATCGGTATTCTCGCGCTCCAGCTCCTGAACCCGCTCGTCCAGCTTGGTCACGGTCAGGGTCAGCTCGTCGACTTCGCGCTCGGCCAGGCTGGAGCCGGTCTGATAGGCGACCATCCCGGCGGCGATAATCGCGCCGATACCAAGCAGCCAACGAATCACCGTGCGGCGCTGTTGGCGGCGCCGGCGGCCTTGGGGGTCGCTAAAACCGAATGTCATGAGCCTTCGAAATCCTTTCGTCCGCCAAGCCTAATCAAGATGGGCGCGCGCGAAAAGGGCCTGATACCAATGATCCTTAATAATGACCCATAGAGACCGCGCGGGCGTTTTGTCCCGCCCCGGAATTGGGATATAAGGGATAATATCGAAC
>CAXMQD010000079.1:0-5231 GCA_964194965.1 uncultured Acidimicrobiia bacterium
TTGGCTTCGGGATGGCCGACGCCGACCTGATATTAAGTTCCGATTGGGCTCATGGAGACGGGTGGTTCCTTTCGGCAACGAACCCCGGCGGACTTTTCTTTTCGATCGAATTAATGATTTTAACTATATTAATTACGAAAATAAGGTGCATTAGTTAATAGTTAGTAATCATTCTTAGTACATTATTGCCATTAATAATTTAATGCATAAACAATATTCTGAACCGAACCTGATTGTTTGAAGACGCGTAATTTTCGGCCTAGCAGACATTGCGCGGTGAAAGAGTCGATCCGGGTTAACGTGTAACCTAAAGCAGGGTTAAAACCTATGTACCGATTGGAATATCTCGCGCGGCTCTGGACATCCCAAGACAATCGAATCCATGCGGATTTTGGCTTGGTGGTCGCATCACCAAGGCGACAACAATCACACATGTCAGGAAGGAGTGTTTGAGATGAGAAGGATGGTCGCCATTCTATTCCTGGCACTTTTTAGCACAAATGCCATCCCGGTAGAGGCACGGGAATTCGAGGAGATTCCGCTCCCTAATTATATCACGATCGCCACTGCCCCGGCGGGGCTAGCGGTGGATGAAGCGGTCTTTCTCGGATCTTGGGAAGGTAAGTGGGGTGGGATTCAGCCGACCATCTTGGTTGTCACCTATATCGATCCAATGACGCGTGAGGTTAGGGGAATCTACGGACAGGACCAATCGAGGAAGGGAAGCAGGGCATATTCCGCGCCATTTACCGGCAAGATAGGGTTCGACAAAGATTATAATAAGGTCCTGCTGTGGACGTTTAGAAACGGAAGAGAAATATCTTTCCGGGTGTCCAGAAGCGACCCTACACGGCTCAAGGGAACGATTAAGCAGGATAGGAAGGTCCGGACAGAAGGAAAATTTACGCGTGCGGAGACCCACACTAATCCTAAATTCTCGAGGCTGCCCCTTGACGAGATATCCGAAACCAATAGTGCCTTCCTGGGCACCTGGTGTGGCATTTGGAACAATTCGAAACCTACCACCCTTTCTGTCGTGGGGGTCAATGGCGGAGGTGGCGTTTCCGGATATTACAGGTATAAGAATTATCGCAGATTCCTGTTCAACGGCATGATTAGGAACGGCAGTCTTCGGTTCACGATGAAAAACGGGGTCGTGCAGCACTATGAACTTGGGGATGACGACACCCTAGCTGGCACTGAAATAAAACCGCGCCGAATTTCGACCACCCGGTCAAGGCGGTGTGAACCGCCGCAACGGCGTTCCCGTCGCAACTGGCGCCTGCCTCAACGGTCAGGCACTTAACCCCGGTCTGGTGGATAAGGCCCGGTTGAGGCCGTCTATCGCCCGGACCCAAAGTCCTCCTCCAAGGCCCGGACCAAGGCGCTGACCACCTCGTTGGCGGGCGCGGGCACGTTCACCTCGGCGCCGAGCACCGGGATCGCGCCGTTGATGTGATCGATCTCCGAGCGGCGCCGGTTCAGGTGGTCGAGCAGCATGGAGGGGCGCGCGTGGGGCATCTTCTCGCCGAAGGCGCGCACGTGGGCGATGGGATCGTCGAACGACAGCGGCACGCCCTTGGCGCGGGCCACCTCATAAGCCTCGCGCGCGCAGGCGCTGGATATTGCCCACGTATTTTCGCTCGCCTGGACCTCGCCGATGGTGCGCCGCGTGACCGTGCAGGGTCCGGAATAGGCGACGTTGCAGATCAGCTTCTCCCAGACCATCTGGGTCACGTCGTCGCTGGTCTTGACCGTGAAGCCGGCCTCCGACCAGACCCGCGCCACCTTTTCCAGGCGCGGGGTCGCGGGGCCGTCGAATTCGGCCAGCGCGATCAGCTGCATGTTGTTGTGGTGGGCGTGCCCCGGTCCCTTTATCGAGGCGCCGAAGCCGCCGGCGATGCCGTTCAAGATGTTGCCTGACTGGATCGCGGCGGCGATCCGTTCCGGCGCGCCGATGCCGTTCTGGATGGTCAGGATCATCGTGTCGTTGCCGAGCAGCGGGGTCAGTGATTTGGCCGCCGCGGCGACGTCCTGAGCCTTGGTGGCGACAATCACCAGCTCGCAGGGGCCGACCTCGGCCGGCTCCGTGGTGGCGTCGAGACGCAGCGTGCGGTCGCCGCTCTTGCCCTCGACCCTGAGGCCGTTCTCTTGGATCGCCTGGATATGCTCGGCCCAGGTATCCACCGCCCAGACCTCGTTGCCCGCCTCCGACAACAACGCCGCATAGACCGAGCCCATGGCCCCGGTGCCCACCACCGCGATTTTCATTTTGTCTATCCTATTCCTTCGGCGCCACGTCGAGGCGCACCACCGCGCCTTGGAGCGCGGCCGAGGGCGCCGGGTAGCGCGCCAGCACCAGGGGGTCGTGGCCGGGTACGATGTGCTGGGGTGTCTGGGCCAGGCGTTGCAGCTTGCGCAGGCTGTCGAGCATGTTGCCGACGTTGTAGACGATGGGGAACGGCGCCATGGCCTCGACGTTGTCGTAGAAGTGGCTGGCGTCGCTGGCCAGCACCACCCAGCCGCGTTTCGTCAACACCCGCACCGACTGCATGCCCATGGTGTGGCCGGCGGTCAGGTGCAGGGTGATTCCGGGCGCGAACTCGGCATCGCCGGCGATGAATTTTACCCGGCCGTTGTACAGGTGGCGCACCATGTCGACCACGAAGTCGACGGTATAAGGGAAGCGCAGCGCCTCGTGGCACATAATCGGCCCGGTGGCGTAGGCCATTTCGACCTCTTGCAAGTGAAAGGCCGCGTTCGGGAAGTCCCCGGTGGTGCCCGCGTGGTCGTAGTGCAGGTGGGTGACGATGACGTCGGTGATCGCCTTGGGATCGAAGCCGAGCATGGCGACGCCCTCGGCCGGGCTGCGCGCGTAGTCCATCCGCCAGCCGGGCCCAAGCACCGCCCGGCGCCGCGCCAGCTCGTCGCGGCCGAAGCCGGTATCGACCAGCACCGTGCGGTTCTCGTTGGTGATCAGCCAGACGTAGTAGGTGATGTCCTGGGCGACGTCGTGGAAGTCGGCGGCCAGAATCGGCGAGAGAAAGGTCTCGCCCTTGGAGCGGCCGCCGCGGCTGCCGTATTGAATCGCATAGACCTCGTATGACTCCGGATCGCTCATCATGTCCCCCTGTTGCTGCGCGGTCGCACCGAATCCAATCATACCGCAACGGAGCTACGGGCATCCAGGGTTGCCTCGTGATGGGCCCGCTAGCCGTGGGACCAGTCGTCGGGGCTGTCGGATTTTCCGGGCGACAGGCCCAGAATATCGCCTTCGGTCGAACAACCCAAGCCCAGCACCGTGCGGTTCGCGTAGGCGAAATACGCCGTGACCTGATTGATTTCGAGAATCTCGCCGTCGTCGTATCCGGCGGCGCGCAGGCCTTCGATCATGGCCTCGGTCACGGAAGACGGATCGCGGGTCAGGGCCTCCGCGTAACCAAGCGCGCGCGTCTCCTTGTCCTCGAACGGCGCGGAGTCGATCTTGCCCGAATCGAGCGCGGCGCGGATCGCGGCGGATCTCTCGGGATCGGCCAGCAATCTCTCGAGGCCCTTGGCATGGTGGTCGACGCAATAGGCGCAGCGGTTGAGCAGACTCACCCAGACGCCGATGGTTTCAAGGAACCATTTCGGCACCGTGTTGCCGCTGTGATGCAGCACCTGTTTGTAGAGCGCCATGTGCCCTTCCATCGAGTGCGGGCGCAAGGAGTGCATCATCATGATGTTGTCGACGTTGCCGCCCGGGCCCTTCACGCGGTCGTAAAGCCTGCGCAGGCGCCCCTCGGCCTGTTCGTAAGGTACCGTTTCGATCCAAGGCATGGTCTGTCCGATCGTTCAGTTTTTGGCGACAGCGGGTTAGTCGGCGAGCGCGGCCGTCGCCACGATTTCAATGACCGTCCCCGGCGTCGGCAGCTCGGAGACGGCGATGCAGGCTCGTACCGGATAGGGCTCTTGGAAATAACGCAAATAGACTTCGTCGACCGCCGGCTTGTGTTCGAGCGAGGTCAAATAAATTTGGACCAGAATCACATCCCCGAGGTTCGCGCCGGCGGCTTCGAGAGTCGTTTGCAGGTCGGCGAGCGTGACCTCGGTCTGCCGGGTTGGGTCGCCATTCTCGATCGACCCGTCCGGGCGAATCGGTACGTGCACGGAATAGAGCGTCCCATTCGAGGCGATCGCCCAGGCATGGGGGGCGGCCGGCTTTTGCAATCCTGTTTCAATAGTGCGGCGCATGGCAATTCGCTCCTCGGGATCGCGGTTTCCGCGGGCCGGTACGGCGCGGGCTGAACGCCGGTTCGGAAAGAAGCAGAGATTTCCCGCTGATACTCTGGTAAAATTCGCGCCCCAAGGCAATGCCGCCCGGCATTTGCCCCCTCCCGGGCGCTCCTCGACGCCCCCGGGCGCCCGGGGGCCATAAAATTCGACCAACCGGCGGTTGGCCGCATCACGGGGGGGAGTGTCCGATGCTTTACAGATATTTGCTGGTCGTTCGCTTCGTCTTGGTCAATCTGGTGGCCGCCGCGTTGCTGGCCGCCGCCTATATGCAGGGCTGGCTCGACGGGATTTTCGCCGAGCGGCTGCGCGAGCTTTCGGGCGCCATTTTTCTGGTGTTTCTCTACGGCCTGGGCCTTTGCGGGGTGCAGGTCTGGCGTCACAGCGTGGCGCTCAATCAACTCAAGGCAGGCACCCCGAACCCCGAGTCCGGTATCGGGCGATATCTCAGCCGGGCGGCTAGCGCGAGCCCGGAGAGCCGGCTTCTTCAAGCCGGCACGCTACGCTTGAAGCTGACCAACCGCATCGTCGTCGTCCGCCACATCGCCAACGCCTTGGTCTTCCTGGGCCTGATCGGCACGGTGATCGGTTTCATCATCGCGCTATCGGGCGTCGATCCGGAGAGCGCGTCGAACGCCGAAAACGTGGCGGCCATGGTCGCCACCCTGATCGGCGGCATGTCGGTGGCGCTCTATACGACTCTCGTCGGCGCCGTTCTCTACATTTGGCTGACCGTCGCCTACCGGATTTTGGTCTCCGGCACGGTCGATCTCATCGCCACGACTATCGAGCTTGGAGAGGCCGAGCTTGGAGAGGCCGAGCCAGGAGAGACCGAGCTAGGAGAGGCCCGTGGAGGAACTTGACGAGCTCGAGGACGACGCCTGGGGGACCGTGTTCCGGGACGTGATTCTGCTGGCGCTGATCGGCTTCGTCGCCATGGTCATCATCCTGTTGCCCCA
>CAXMQD010000080.1:0-4724 GCA_964194965.1 uncultured Acidimicrobiia bacterium
GGTAAGGTGCAGTTGAACGGCCGCGAGCGGCTGGAGGAAATTGCCGAGGGCGCCTGAGACAGGCCCACCCAGCCCCTCCCCATTGGGCCGATCCGTCGCCGGTGCCCTCAAATCTCGCTCGAACAGGGCATTTGATCCAGATCAATGCCCCTCCCGTGGCGGCCGTGGAATACTTCACCTCTTGGCCGGTTGAATTTTGACGGGAGGCTGCGGATGGTGAGCATCGTGGGTTCGCTGCACCAAGACCACATCAATTCGGCAAAATTGCTCGATGTCCTGGAGCGGCAACTGGCTATCTTCGGTCGGGCCGAGGTGCCGGATTATCAGATGATGCAAGGGGTCTTGGAGTATTTCCTGGACTATCCGAACCTCTACCACCATCCCACCGAAGACTTGATTTTCAGCAAAATGGAAACACAAGGCGGGACGGGGAAGGACGGATTTCCCGATCTCCGCCATGAACATCAAGAGCTTGCGACCATGACCCGCGGATTTTCAACCGCGATTCAAGAAATTCTGCAGGAAGCAGAGATGCCACGCGAGGCGTTTCAGCAGCGCGCGCGAAAGTTCTTGGATTTCTATCGATCACATATCAGGAAGGAGGAGGAAGTCTTCTTTCCAGCGGCGCTTGAAGTGCTGACAAAGGAGGACTGGGCTGAAATTTCCGAAGTTCGGGAAAATTGGGATGACCCAATATTCGGCCCGAAGTCCCACGAGCGCCTTGAGACGCTCCGCGAGGTCATTCTCGACTGGAGCGGCGCGGCCAGTACATAAAAAGGATGGCCGGCGATGGTAATTCCAGACGATGCAACGGTAGTGACTCGACTCAAGCAAGGTCTCCGAGTTTGGATCGCGGAGCGACGACTGCGCGGCAAGATTTCTGAGCTTTCGGAGCAAGATCTCGATCGGGCGTTGCATGAACTCGGCCTGACCCGGCGCGAATTGTTCACGGTTTCGAAGCGAGATCCCGATCACCGGAACCAGATGGCCAAGCTACTCGAACACTTCGGGGTGAATTTGGAACGCACCCTGCCGCGATACTGGCGCGCGCTCAAGGATGCCGAAAGAATCTGCACTTGTTGCCGCAATGTGAAGAGGTGCCGCGTGTGGCTCGCATGCTGTCTTGATTTGCAAGGTTGTGAATGGCCCGATGAAGCTATCCGGGCGCGATCATTGGCCAGGTTGAAGGGATTGGTCTTGGCGAGGGAGGAGTGATTGGCAAGGCTGGGAACGGCGAAAATCAAACACCCCGTGACGGGTATCATGGTCTTCTTTCTGGCCGGCATACTATTTTGGGGAGGATTCAATTGGTCCCTGGAATTGACCAACACGGAAAGCTTTTGCATCTCATGTCACGCCATGGAGGCGTTCGTCTACAAGGAGTACCAAGGCTCTCTCCACTACGCCAACCGCAGCGGCGTGCGCGCGACCTGTCCCGATTGCCATGTGCCCCGGGAATGGGTTCACAAGGTCGTGCGGAAAGTAGGCGCCGTCAACGAGCTGATCCACTGGATGCGGGGTTCGATCAGCACCCCGGAGAAATTCGAGACCAAGAGGCTAGCGTTGGCGCGCCATGTCTGGACGAGCATGGAGCAAACCGACTCACGGGAATGCCGCAACTGCCACGACAGAGACAGCATGGTGCAGCAAGCTCAAACCGTAAGCGCCGGCGTCATGCACGGCCTGGCGGACGGCTGGGGCGAGACCTGTATCGAATGCCACAAGGGCGTCGTCCATGCTCTGCCGCGCGAATTCGACGTCTACGCAAAGATGGACGAGCTGCATGAACGCATGGAGCGCGACGACATCGACTGCAAACTATGTCACGAAGCCATTGCCGCGCCGCCGAAGGGCGAAGAATGGTAGCGGTTACATCGTTTTTTTGGCTCAACCGAGGGAAGCAAATGGTTGCACATAGATGGATTATCTCCGGTCTGGCGGGGTTCGTCTGGTTGATCGTCTACAGCGCGGCGTTCGGCCAGACCGCGAGATCCGACATGCTGGCCGAGGGCGCCCTGCAGTTCGAGGAGAACTGCCAACCCTGCCATCAGGAGGATGCCATCGGCGAACCCGGTCTGGCACCGTCGCTGACCAATCCCGAACTGCTTAGCATCGCGTCGGACAAGTTCTTCATGAGCACCATCCGCGACGGCCGTGAAGATGCCGGCATGCCGCCCTTCGATTTTCTCGGGCGATCGGCGGTGCGGGCCATCGTCGCCTATTTGCGCTCTCACACCACCCTGCCCAACCGGGCCGAGGAGGTAAACGCACAGTCTGACGCCCGCGGCGATCCGCGCCTCGGCAAGCAGTGGTACACCTATATCTGTTCGACCTGCCATGGGGTCGCCGGCGACGGCTATCTGGCGGGCGGCACCGGCACGGCGATCGGCCTGCCGGGATTTCTCGACAAGGCGTCCGACGGTTTCATCCGCGAGACCATCAAATATGGCCGCGCCAACACCCGCATGATGGCCTTCCAGGGCCCCGCCGGCCTTGCCAACCTTTCCGATCAGGAAATCGACGACATCATCGTCTATCTCCGCAGCCTAGGAGGTTAATTCCATGAAACGTCAGAAAAGCGCCTTCACCCGGCGGGATTTCATGAAGACCAGCGCCTTTGTGTCGGCCTCCGCCGCGGGCACCAGTCTCATGGTGGGGGAGAACCCCGAGCTCGGCATCGCCAGCGCCCAGGCTCAGGAGGGCGAGGAGAACCGCACCACGGCGCTCGCCCAATGCCCCTATTGCGGCGTCGGTTGCGGCACCATCATCCAGGTCGAGAACGGCAAAATCGTCTCCATGCGACCGGACAAGGACCACCCGACCAACTACGGCCTACAATGCATCAAGGGCCTGACCGCCGCCGAACCCATGTACGTGGACCGCATGGAAGGCGACTCCTATGTCCGCAAGGATGTCTGGGCGGAATGGAACCAACCCGGCCACGGCGATCTGGAATATATCTCCTCCACCAAGGGCTCGTTCGACGAAGAGCATTTCGTTCGCGTGCCTTACGACAAAGCGTCCGAGATGGTCGATCACAAGATTGCCCATTTCGCAAAAAAATATACCGGCAATTCCATCGGCCTCTACGGTTCGGGGCAGCTCACCATGGAAGGCCAGTATATGGAAAATCTCTTCATGAAGGGGGTTTTGGGCTCCAACACCATCGAGGCCAACGCGCGCATGTGCATGACCTCGGCGGTCACCGGCTATTTCGCCACCTTGGGGTCAGATACGCCGCCGCTTGCCTACGAGGATATTGAGATCGCCGACATGATCATGCATTTCGGCCACAATGCCCGGGAATCCCACCCCATCGTCTTCTGGCGCGCTGCGGACCATAAGCGCAAGACCGACATCCCGACCGTGGTCGTCGATCCACGCCGCACCGGCACGGTGACGGGGTATGAGGATATCAATCCCGAGAACACGGTCCATGTGCCGATTCTCAACGGCGACATCAGTTTTCTCAATGCCATCGCCCATGTCCTGCTCAAGGACCATGAGGACGTCATCGACTGGGACTTCATCAAGGAACACGCCACCGGATGGGAGGAATACGTCGACGGCGTGCGCGCCGACTACAGCCCCGAACAGGTGCAGGATCGTATGGGCGGCCCCAATCACGACGTCTCGCCGGCCTTGATCAGGCGCGTCGCCGGCATGTTCGCCGATGCCACCCGCAAACGACTGGCCCGCGCCAAGGGAAAACAGGAAGGCGGTTACGGCGGCGTCATCATCATGTGGGGCATTGGCTATAACCAGCATATGCACGGCCAGCACAACGTCATCGCCATCATCAACCTGCTGACCCTGACCGGCAATCTGGCCAAGCCCGGCTGCGGCCCCTTCTCCATGACTGGCCAGCCCAACGCCATGGGTGAACGATTCACTGGCGGTCTGACCGGCCGGCTGCCGTTCAACATGCCGCTGACCGACGATGCCCACCGCAAGAAGATGGCCGAGGCCTGGCGTCTGCCCGAGGACAACCTGATCAAGGCCATGAACAGCAAGAATCCGGGCTTCGCCGTGGGCATGATGGAGCGCGCGCTCAAGGGCGAGGTCAAGGCGTTCTTCTTCGTCTACGCGACCCATATTGACCTGCCCGATGTGTATAATCTGGTGCGCCCGGCGATCACCAAGACCTTCAACGTGGTTCAGGAAATTTATCGTCACGCGCCCAACAATCTCTATGCCGACGTGATCTTCCCGGCGGCCACCTGGGGCGAGGTCGAGGGCATCTATATCTCTTCGGAGCGGCGCCTCAACATCTGCCAAAAGGCCGCCGAGCCGCCGCCTGGCTGCCGTCCCGATCTCGACATGGTCATCGACAAGGCCAAGGGCATTGGCAAACTACTCGGCCTCGATATGGAAGCCGCCCTGCCCTACCAGCGCAAGGAAGACGGCTTCTACGACGCGGAGGAGATTTTCCGCGACATCGTGGCAGCCGCGGCCGGAACCGATACGGATTTGACCGGCATCCTCGAGGTCGAGAAGCTCGATGACATCTCGCCCTACGAACAGCTCGCTGAATTACGCGGAATCCTGTGGCCGGCGCCGAGTTACGAGAGCGCACAGAACGGCGGCATCAAGCGCCGCTTCATGCTGCAAGAGGGCGATTGGGCGGATCGGCCCTATGGTTATTTCCGTACCAAGGACGGCAAGGTCCATATGAAGCTGGTGCGTCAGAATTACACCGGCCGTTCGGAGCTGACCAAGGAGTT
>CAXMQD010000081.1:0-2898 GCA_964194965.1 uncultured Acidimicrobiia bacterium
GTTTCCGCCATCGTCGACGCGTTGGTTTAGTGCGATGCGCTCCCTGACCGCGCGGGCCGAGTCCTGGCCCCTGACCGAGCCCTTCGTGATCTCGCGCCTGACCCAGACCATGGCCGAATTGGCGGTGGTCGAGATTACCGAAGACGGCCTGACCGGCCGCGGCGAGAGCGAGCGCGCCGACGCCTTCGACGCACAGGCGCCCAGGGCGCTCGATCAGATCGAAGCCGCCCGCGCGGCCATCGAGGCCGGAATCGGCCGTGCGGCGTTGCTCGAGGCCATGCCGGCCGGGGCCGGGCGTTCGGCGGTCGATGCCGCGCTCTGGGATTTGGACGCCAAGCGCGCCGGCCGCCCGGCCTGGGAGCTGGCCGGTTTGGCGCCGCCGGCGCCGGTTCTGACCGCCTACACGATCGGCCTGGGCGACCCCGAGGCCATGGCCGCCGCCGCGGCCCGCCACGCAGAGCGGCCATTGCTCAAGTTGAAGCTCGGTGGGGTGGGCGACCTCGATCGGGTCGCCGCGGTGCGCGCCGCGGCACCCGCCGCGCGCCTGATCGCCGATGCCAACGAGGCCTGGGACGGGGAGATTCTGGAGCCCTACCTGCGCGGCCTGGCCGCAGCCGGCGTCGAACTCCTGGAGCAACCGCTGCCCCACGGCCGCGACGCTGCGCTGGCCGAGGTCGAACGCCCGCTGCCGGTTTGCGCCGACGAGGGTTTCACCGACCGCGCCTCGCTGCCGGCGCTGGCCGGGCGCTACGATTGCGTCAACATCAAGCTCGACAAGGCCGGCGGGCTGACCGAGTCCCTTGCGCTGGTCACCGCCGCGCGCGCCGCCGGGCTCGGCGTTATGGTCGGCTGCATGGTCGGCACTTCGCTATCCATGGCGCCCGCACTGCTGGTCGCCGGGCTCGCCGACTTCGTCGACCTCGACGGCCCGCTGCTGATCGCCGAAGACCGCGATCCCGGCCTGACCTACCGCGGCAGCCTGATCGACCCCGCGCCACCGGAACTCTGGGGCTGAGTGGGGAGTCGCGCGCCCTAGATCAATTCGAACTTTCGCGCCCGCGCCGCGCGCGTGTCGCGGCTTCATCTTCGGTCAGCGTCTCCGGGTCGAGCACCACGTCGAAGCCGGCTTCGGCCTCTTCGGCCGTGTATTAGCCACGTTTCACGTCGCGGGCGACCCACTGGACAAATGGCGCTTTTTCTCTTATCATTCTTAAGTTGTATATCTTGTAGCTGCAAACACGTAAATTTCGGAAAACCGATGTTCCGCCAAAGCAGCAGGACCTGGACATGTGGGGGCGCATAGCGATGCATCCGAAACTATTCGGTCGAGCCAGTCCGCTCCGACCGTCGCGGGACGATGCCTGACGGCGAGGCTTCCGACGACTGGGGCGCATCCTTATCGACGGATGCCCGCAGTGCAGGATTCAATCCCTTTGACGATCCGCGGGATTGGCAATTCGAGGAAGAACTCTTTCCGCCGCGCAGCCGCGGGCAAGGGGAAGCAATTTGGCTGACCCATCCCTGGCCGGTGCGAAACCAGAATCACGTAGACTGCTGCGTCTCTTGCTCCCTGGTGACTTGCATGGAAATCCTTGATGCCATGCGGCCGCCTGCGGAACCCCTCTCGGTGCTTTATCACTACTTCCAGGCGCGCCGATTGGCGGGCATGCGGCCGGACAATCTCGGCGGCCTGGATTTGCAAACCGGATTTCGAGCGATTCAGAGATTCGGTGTCTGTCGTCAGAGCCGGCATGCGGCTCCCATCAGTCCGGGCAATGCGCGGCGTACACCCAATAACCAAGCCCACAGCGACGCGGCCGACCATCGTCTGGCAAGAGACCGCCAGGGCCGGTGGGCCTATCGACACTTGCCTGTCGGCGGGCTCACCAAAACCATAAAGCGCACGCTTATTGCCCGCCGCCCGGTCGCTTTCGGGTTCTGGCTGTCTCCCGGGTATTGGCAGCTGGAGGAAGACACGAACGGGGTTTACCGGCCGCTCGGGCAGTTGGAACGGCGCGCCCACGTCGCGACCATCCTCGGCTTTCACAACAAGAAACGAACACCAGGCGCCTCGGGCCCGGGAGCGTTCCTTCTCAAGGACTCCCGCGGGCGCAAGTTTGGCAAGGAAGGGTATTGGTGGCTGCCGTATCGCTTGATGCGCAGCAGGATGGTTCGGCAGTGCTGGACGATTGACGCGGTCGGCTATTGAGGTCGGCTTTGTCTCATGAAAGCTCAGAGAAGAAGGGGAAAGGCTATGAATACGAAGAGCGTGTTGGGAACTATTTGTCTCTGCTTCGCAGTGTCAGGGTGCGGAAGCTCGGTCGGCCTGAAAGTAACACAGCTTAGCATGTCGCAGACCGTAGATCACCGCGGGGTCACCTAATACGCTTCCCAGGACGGAAATCACCGTGCGTGTACCGGTAACGAGGATCACGATCACTCCGGGACAGTTCTACAAGGACCTAGAAGATATTGAGAACCAGGTTGTCGAATGCGGCCAGTCATCTGCGACAGAGCTGCAGGCCGTCGCGAACCAGCGCAAGAACCTCTGCGACAACCTTGCCCAATTTGGCTTTAAGTCGAGGATCAAAGGGTTCAAACCCACGGATGTCATTCGGTTCAAATTGGGAAAGCCGTCAGTCGATACAAGGTCCATACAGGATCCGGACCACATTTACATGGTAAGTATCGAAAGTGGCGATGCCGAAGACGTTCTGCTTTCGATGGCATTTGAGGAATTGGGATTTCTTTCGACGGCTACGTCCGAAAGAAACGATCGGAGAATCGAGCTGTCCGCGAAGGCTTTCGAGACGGTTGCATCTTTGGCGCTCAGCGCAGTTCCGTTCGGAGCGGGATTCAAGGGACTCACGGGTGCGCCTAGCAACAATCTTTATGTCA
>CAXMQD010000082.1:0-5473 GCA_964194965.1 uncultured Acidimicrobiia bacterium
GGTGTTGGCGATCCGCGGCGATCTCTCGGAGGTGCTGAGCCCGGCGACCTTGGCCCGGATGGCGGCGGAGAAACCCGATCTCATGCAACTAACCTTGCCCGAGGTCGGGCACGCACCCATGCTCGACGAACCTGAATCGGAGCAAGCGATCGATGAATTCCTCGCGCGAATCGATGCCCGGACCGATGGCTGAGTCGCCGGTTGGCCCCCTGGCCACCACCCCGGCCGGCACCTCAGCCGCCATCCCGGCCATTGCGCCGACCTTCGCGGACATCGAGGCCGCGGCCGCGCGGTTGGCCGGCTGGGCGGTCGAGACGCCGCTGTTGAACTCGCCGGCCCTCGACCGCAAGCTCGGTGGCCGGATCCTGCTCAAGGCCGAGACCCTGCAGCGCACCGGCTCGTTCAAGTTTCGCGGCGCCTTCAATCGGATCAGCCAGATCCCCAAGGCCGAACGCATGGCCGGCGTGGTCGCCTACTCCTCGGGCAATCACGCCCAGGGCGTGGCCGCCGCGGCCGCCCTGCTCGGCGTGCCGGCGACCATCGTCATGCCCGAGGACGCCCCCGCGATCAAAATTGCCAACACCCGCGGCTACGGCGCCGAGGTGGTGCTCTATGACCGCCACACCGAGAACCGCGAGGCGCTCGGCGCGGCCCTCGCCGCCGAGCGTGGCGCAACCATCGTGCGGCCCTACGACGACCCGGGGGTGATTGCCGGCCAGGGCACCTGCGGTTTGGAGATCGCACAGCAAGCGGCGGCGCTGGGGCTCGAGATCGATGCGTTGCTGGTGTGTTGCGGCGGCGGCGGCCTGACCGCCGGCTGTGCGCTCGCCATGGCCGAACTCAGCCCCAAGACTCAGGTTTACACCGTCGAGCCGGCCGGCTTCGACGATACCCGGCGCTCGCTCGCCGGGGGCGCGCGCGTCGTCAACGACCCGGCGGCGCGGTCGTTCTGCGATGCGCTGCTGGTGCCGACACCCGGAGAACTGACCTTCCCGATCAACCACCGCCTGCTGGCCGGTGGCTTCACGGTTAGCGACGACGAGGCCCGCGCGGCCATGAGATACGCGTTTCGGACCTTGAAACTGGTGATCGAGCCGGGCGGCGCGGTCGCTCTGGCGGCCTTGCTCGCGGGCCGCCTGGAAGCGCGCGGCACGACCGTGGCGCTGACCCTATCGGGCGCCAACGTCGATGCTGAATCCTATCGCGAGATGCTGGCGGCGGAGGATACCGCCCCGACTTAATCGCGCCCGACTTAATCGCGGCTGGGCCGCGAACTCGGCGTATATCAGGCGCCCGGCGAATCTGCCTCGTCGAGACCGGAGCCATTGGATCTGGATGCGGCAGTAGCCGGTTCCGCCGGCCGCGTGGCCGCGATCTTGGTCTCCAGCCGGCTCAGCGTGCCGCTCAACTCCGCACCCGCTTCCATCGTCAGCGATTGGTGGGCGATGTCGCCCTCCACCTTCGCGGTCTTGGATAGGATGACCGAGTTGGCCCTGACCTCACCGATCACCGAGCCGTATACGCGCACCATATCGGCCACCATCGTGCCGCGAACGACCGCGCTTTCTCCGATGGTCAGGGAGCTGCATCTGATGTCGCCTTCCACGGCGCCGTCGATCTGGAGGTCGCCGCCGCTGTGCAGGTCGCCGACGATCTTGAGGTCGGCGCTAATAATCGAGGGCACACTCGGCCGCGATTTCGATTCTTCCGCCATGACCGGAGCGGCGCTTCGGGGGATCTCTTCCGGGCGCGAAGGCGCCTCGTCGGACTTGCTAGCCTTTGAAAACATATTTACCCGCCTTGAGGAACTTCATGGGATTGCGCGCCTTGTTCTTGTAGCGAACCTCGTAGTGGACATGAGGCCCGGTGCTGCGGCCGGAGCTGCCGACCAAGCCAATCTTCTGGCGATGCTCCACCTCATCGCCGCGTTTGACAAGAATTTTGCGGAGGTGGGCGTAGCGGGTGCGGAGGCCGTGGCCGTGATCGATCTCGATAGTCCGGCCGTAATGCCCGCGCCAGCCGGCGAACACGACCTTGCCCGGCGCGGTCGTGTATACCGAAGAGCCGGTGGGTGCGGCGAAGTCGACCGCCCAGTGCCGCGCCTTGCGGCCGTTTATCGGGTCCCTGCGCGCGCCGTAGCTGCTGGATATGCGGTACTGATCGAGCGGCGACGTGAGCGGCATACTGGCCAACAACACGCGCAGCGCCGACCAGCGGTCCAGATTGTCCTCGAGCAGGCTCACGGTGCTGCCCAACTGAGTGCTGGGCGCGAAGCTCGCGACATCGGTGCCAACCGGCACGAAGGGTCCGCCCTGGCCGAGTTGGCTGTGGTCGACTTGGGCGATCAGGCTTTCGACGTCGAGGCCGGTCATCGCGACCGTCTTTTCGATTACCTCGACGCTTAGGCGCGTGCGTTCGCTCAGACGCTCGATGACCCCAAGCCCGGCGTCTCGAAGGTCGACGATCTGTTGCTCCAGGCCACCGACCCGGCGCTCGAGCAAATCGCGTTGCTCCTCGAGCTCGGCGGTTTGGTTGCTGGCTTCGGCGAGCGAGCCGTCCAGACCGGCAATGTGTTCCTTCAGCTTATCCCGCTCGGCCTGCGTCGTGCCAAACTCCTGCTCCAATCCGGCGATGCGATTGGTCAGTTGCGACTTTCTTTCCGTCAGGGCTTGCTGCGCGAACTCGGAACCGCTCAATTCGCCCTGCAGCGTGGCGACCAGATCCTCGAGCTCCCGCTTCGCCACGGCGGTTCGATCCAGGGCCGTTTCGACTTCGGACAGCGTTGCGACCAATTGCTCGCGGGCAGCGGCGCCTTGATCGCGTTCGGCTTTGGAGACTTCCAGGTGGCCTTGCATCTGCGCGAGCTGGGATTGCAGCGAAATATTTTCGCCGACCATCTGCAGCAGCTCGGTCTCGAACCGCTGCATGCGCGCGCGCAGCCCTTCCCGGGCGACGAATACGCGGGCGTGTTCGGTTTCGGAACCCTTAAGCTGCTTCTGAATATCGGCCAATTCCTTCTCGTTGCTCGGGTTTTGCTCGAGCACCGACAGAAGGTAGGCTTGGTTCTCTTCAAGGTCGCTGGTGATCCTGGAAAATTGGGTGTGATATTCGCCAACCTCGGACAGCAGATCGAAGTACGCGAGCCGTTGCTGGCTGATCTCGCTGTCCTTGCCGGCGATGGCGACAAGATGGACCCCGTAGCTGACCGTGGCGTAGAGGCCCCAGGCCAGGGCGAGAAAGGCCCCAACAACCATGACCTGTTGGGACCGCACGCTAAAACGGAAATGGTGAAACCGATCGCCCGAGCGAAAAAACACCTCCCGTGGAACAACTGCGTGCTCCAGGAATTCCGCTACAGACCGACGTATTCTATCGAACGTCACCCGGCCATCTCCATTTACACCCGGTCACGAGCCGTTACACCCGGTCACGAGCCATACGGTGCAGCCTCCCAGCCGCTGTTATGGGCACCGATTGCGGAGTCGCATCGCACACCGTGCTCCCGCCTCTTACCGGTTCGTCCCCGGCGGGACCATGCCTTATCAGGCCATTCCGGTGCCCCCTTCGGCCCCGCGTCCTGCGGCGGCCGCGAAGCGGTATAGCGGCCTGTGCCACCGTCCACTTCTATGCAACCATCTTATCGGGATGACTGTAGCAAGACAAGTCTTAAGCAGTTCGAAAAATCCGATTCGTGACAAATTTGACTAAAAACGCACTCCCAGTTTCATAGGTAGATACAATTCATTAAGACTTCTTTTTAATTCATTAAGACAAGAAATTATAGGCTCGGAAACGAGCCCTGGAACGGGCCCGTGGCGGGGCCCGAATCGCGCCGTGCGGCCGCACTGAAACAGGAACATTAGTCCGCGACGGGACCGGGCTCCTCGCTTTTCGATGCCGCCCGCGGTGCCGGTGATTCGGGTGCACCCGCGGTGGATTCCGCCACAGCCCCGGCCTCCGGCGCCTCCTCCGGGCATTCCGGACTCAGATAGGCGGCGACCGGCGAGGCACGCGGCGGCACGGCGACGAAGGTTCCCTGCTCGTCGAGCGGCATCGAGGCGCGCCGCGACATGCGATAGAGCGCGAAAACGCCGATCGCGGCATGGATCAAGCCGAGGCCCCAGAAGAACCCGGCCGGTCCCAGGGCGGTCATCAGCCCGGCCAGCGTGACCGGACCGAAGGCGGCACCGATGCCGCCGACCAGCACCAGGCTGCCACTGGCGGCGACCATCTGACTCGGCTCCAAGAAATCGTTGGTGTGGGCCAGGGTCAGCGAGTACATGGGCATATTCAGGCCACCAAGGATTCCGATCAATGTGCACAGCACCCAGATCGGCAAGGTTCCCGCAAAAGGCTTGACCACGAAGGCCGCGGCGATCGCGCAGATAGCGGCCAAAAATGTCACCACGGTCATGACGAGGCGGCGGTCAAAGCGGTCCGAGAAGCGCCCGATCGGCCACTGGAACAACACCCCTCCGAACAGCATGGCGGCCATGAAGATCGAAATTTCGGCGATTGTCAGTCCGGCCTCGGTGGCGAACACCGCGCCCATGCCGACCAATCCGCCCTGGGCCATGACAGTGCCGAAGGTGCCGACCACGCCGAGCGGCGAGATCCGGTAAAGCTGGCGCAGGCTAACCGCGCTTGGCGCCTGAAAATCCGGCGCCGGCGCCGCGGTCAGCAAGATCGGAATCAGCGCCAGTGAAACCAGCACCGAGATCAGGACAAAGAGCTCGAAGCTGGCCGGGTCGGCCAAGTTGAGCAGAAACTGGCCGGCGCCCATCCCGGCCAGCATGATCACCATGTAGAACGACAGCAACTGGCCCCGGGTCTCGTTGGTGGCGCGATCGTTGAGCCAACTCTCGGCGACGATGTAGAGCCCGGCGTAACTGAACCCGGTCACCAGGCGCATCGCGCCCCAGCCCGCCGGGCTCACGAAAACCGCATGGAACAGCACGGCGATCGAGGCCAGCGAGGCCAGCGCCGCGAAGACCCGGATATGGCCGACTCGGCGCACCAGCTTCGGCACCAAGGTGGAGCCGGCCAGGAAGCCCGCGAAATAAGCGCTCATCACGAAGCCGGTAACGGTAACCGGGAATCCCTCGATCGTGGCGCGCACACCCAGCAGGCTGCCCTGCAGCCCGTTGCCGAGCATGATAAATCCAAGGCCCAGGAACAGCGCCCAGGAGGAAACCACCACCATCCGCATCGCAAGACTCCCTCGTGCCCGGCCGGACATCGAGACAACGGACTCCGGCGGGCTGAACGGCTCAAGTCGTAATCAACTTCCTAGCGGAGAATTTATCCTGATGCGACCCCCACGGCGGTATTTCCGGCGGCAAGTGCATCGAGAAGCTTGCAGGCCGCCGCGCCCGGATCGGCTGCGGCCATGACCGCGCCCATGACCGCGACCCCGGCCGCCCCGGCACCGATGCAGGCACCGGCATTGCCAGCCCCGATCCCGCCGAGGGCC
>CAXMQD010000083.1:0-5164 GCA_964194965.1 uncultured Acidimicrobiia bacterium
TTGCAGCTCGGCGACTTCGCGTTCGGCCGACCAAGCCGCATCACCGCGCGCGTGCGCCTGGGCCGCGGCGAGGTGGTCGACATCGAGCGCGAAGTCGAGCTCGGCGGCCCGCTGCACTCCAAGGGGGTGCTGATCCTGAGCGGTTACCTGAGTTCCTTCTACGCCAGCGACCGGCCGCTGTCATTGGGCGCAAGCCTGGTGTTCGAGCAGTCCTATGGCGGCGTCGACGGCGACAGCGCCTCCTCGGCCGAGCTCTACGCCCTGCTCTCCGCGATCGCCGAGGTGCCGATCAAGCAGTGCTACGCGGTCACCGGCTCGGTCAACCAGCGCGGCGAGGTCCAGGCGATCGGCGGGGTCAACGAGAAGATCGAGGGCTTCTTCGACCTCTGCGTCGCGCGCGGGATGAGCGGCGCGCAGGGCGTGCTGATCCCAGCGACCAACGTTAAACACCTGATGCTCCACGCCCGGGTGGTGGACGCAGTCGCCGAGGGCAAGTTCCACATCTATCCGGTCGAGACCATCGATCAGGGCCTCGAGATCCTGACCGGGATCGCGGCCGGGATCCGCGGTCCCGACGGCCGCTTCCCGGAGGGCACAATCAATCGCAAAGTCGAGGCCAGCCTGATCGCCTTGGCCGAGAAGCGCCGCGCTTTTGGGCGCGCCGGGGGCGGGGATAGCGAGAAGGACGGCGAGCCGTGACCCGGAATAACGAAATCGAGCCGCCGCGCCGGGTCCTGGTCGCGCTGGAAGCCGAGGAGGGCGCCACCGCGCTGCTCGAGGCCGCGGCCGACCTCGCCGCCGGGCTGCACGCCGAGTTGTTTGGACTGTTCGTCGAGGACAGCGAGCTTCTGGAGGCGGCGGAACTGTCGGTAACCCGCTCGATCTCCAGCCTTGCCGAGGCGCAGGCGCCGCGCGACGCCCGTCTGATGCGCCGCGCGCTTCGGATCTCCGCGGTCCGGGCGGGCGAGGCCCTGGCCGCGGCGGCCCGACGCCGGCGGGTAAAATTCTCCTACCGGGTGGTCCAGGGGGCATTGGCGGAGCAAGTTCTCGCCGAGGCAGGACGGTACGACCTCCTGGCGCTCGGGCCCCCGGGTCGGGAAGTGCGGCGCGCGCCCGTGGCGGTGGCACGCCGCGCGGTTGCGGAACAGGCACCCTGCTCGGTTTTTCTGCTGCAGGGTGCCGGCGCCGCCGGGCGGCCAGTGGCGGTGGTTTACGATGGCGCGGAGCGCTCGCTCGCGCTCGGCGAGCGGCTGGCGCGGATCACCGAACGTCCGTTGCTGGTGCTCGCGGTCGCCGAAAGCGAGGACGGTGTTTCCGACTTGGTCCAGCGGGCCAAGGACTGGGAACGGCAGCACCACGGGCGTGCCCGGGTGCTCGGCGCTGTCGGCGAAAGCGCGGACGAGATCTGCGACCTGCTCAAGGCCCAACGCCCCGGCATCCTGGTGCTCGACCCCGAGAGCGAGTCGGTCCGCAGGTGCGGCTTCGAAACCATGCTGGGCGAGCTGAAGTGCTCGGTTTTTGTGTTGCGCTAGGAATACCGCCCCCTCTATCCCACGACGAAGTGGAGCAGGGCCGCGATCAGAAACCCGAGGCTGACGAGAAAACCGACCACCGGCACCCAGGCCGGCACCGCGAAGATCCCCGGCGGCTGCGGATCGCGACGCTTGACGCGCCATAGCGCCAGATTGACCGCCGCGAAGATCGCCAAGGTGAGCGCCGAGGTCGCCTGGGCAAGCGGAACGATAGGCAGGGCGACGGCCAGGACCAGGATAGCGGCGGTGATGAGTGCGGTCGCGGTCAGCGGCGTGCGGGTCGTCCGGCTGACTCGGCCCAGAGCCGGCGGCAAGAGCCCCTGGGTGGCCAGTCCGTAGAGCACCCGCGCTGCCATGATGATCTGGATCAGCGCGCCATTTACCATGGCGAACAGCGCGATCACGCCAATCACCGTGGCGGGCGAGCCGGTGCCGCGCCGGTAGATGTCGGCCAGCGGCGCCTCGCTCGCAGCCAGCTCCTCGACCGGCAGCGCGCGCACCGCGACGATGGCGAGTACGACATAAAACAGCAGGGTGATCAGTAGCGTCGCGATAATGGCTTTGGGCAGGACGCGGGTGGCGTCCTTGACCTCCTCGGCGACGTTGACCATGTCCTCGAAGCCGATGAAGGCGTAGAAAGCCAGGAAGCCGCCGGCCAGCACGCCAGTCCAGAGCGCAGCGTCGAGCGGTGGTACGAGTTCGGCCGCATCGAAGGGCCGGACCGCGGGCGCGCCCAGGCCGGCCCAGATGACCAGGATCAGGCCGCCGATCTCGATCAGCGTCATGACGCCGGCCAAGGCCACGGATTCGCCGATACCCCAGGCCGCGATCAGCCCAAGACCGACGACCAGGGCCGCGATCACGAGAATCCGCGGCACTGCGATGAAATCCTGGAAGTAGCCGGCGAAGCCGTTGGCGATAGCCGCGGCGGAGATCGAACCCGCCAGCACCACCATGAGGCCGGTGGCGATCGAAAGCGCCTTGGAACGGAACGCCTCGCGGACGTAGCGCGCCTCGCCGGCGCTGCTCGGATAGCGCGCCACCAACTCGGCGAAAGCGAAGGCGGAGACCCCGGCGAGCAGCGCCGCGACCACGAAGGCCAGGGGCGCGTAAATGCCGGCCGCACCCGCGACCTTGCCGATCAGCGCGTAGATGCCGGCGCCGATGGTCGTGCCAAGCCCGTACAAAACGAGCAGAGGAAGCGATATTCTACGCTTTAGGCTTGTCCCTACCAAAAACTCCATCCCTCGCAGAAAACCTTGAATTTACGCCTAACGGCGAGAAACTAGATATTCCCGTATGCATACGGTTGGGCATTGCAAGGCGCGAACTGAAACTCAGGTGGATGGAAGTTATAGCAGGGACGGGCTCCGTCACCGGTGCCCGTCCCGATCCCAGCCGGCGGCCTGAGCCTGATTCCCCGGGATCAGTGCATCAGGAGCACTGGGATGGCGGCGTCGCCCAGGATGGCGCGAGTCACGCCGCCGAGCACCATCTCCCGGAGCCGGCTGTGTCCGTAGGCGCCCATGACCAGGAGGTCGGCCTCGGCCTTGGCGGCCTCCTCGAGTAAGGCCTCGCCCAGCGAGCCCGACCCCGGGGTGAAAGCCCAGGTGCGGGCGGCCACGCCGTGCAACGCGAGATAGGCGGCCAGTTCGCTCGGCTCCGCCTCGCTGCCCGGCTCGCGCGCGGCCAGAATCACGACTTTCTCGGCCGCGGTCAGCAGCGGCAGCGCGGCCCCCACCGCCCGGGTCGCCTCGCGGGAGCGGTCCCAGGCGATGGCGACCGCGGAGCCCAGGCCCGCCGCCGGCATCGCCGGGACCAGCAGCACCGGCCGTCCGCTATCAAACAGCGCGGCATCGAAGGTGGTCGTGAGGCCGCCCTCCTCCTCGGCATTGGGACGCGCAACCACGGTCAGGTCCGACAGGCGGCCGTATCGCAGCACCTCGTCGACCTCGCTGCCGACCAGGCCGTGGAAGCAAACCGCGAAGGTGCCGGGCGCGCTGACGGCGTGGGCCTCGACCACATTGAGGCCGGCCGCCACGCAGTGCTTCTCGTAGAGACCGCGGGCCCTTTCCCGGCGCTGTTCCGCTTCGACGCGCAGGCTCTGGACGAGTTGCTCGACCGCGGCGCCCGACATGCCCTCTCCGACCATGGGAACCGCGCTCTCGGGATCGATTTCGACGTGCAGCAATTCGACCCGGGCCGAGCAGCGCCGGCCGAGGTCCAATGCCGCGGTCACGGCGGCCTCGCTGCCGGAGCCGCCATCGATGACTGCCAATAGCTTTGCCAGGGGCATCTTGCCCTCCACTTGCTGTGCGGCTGTGCCGCCACGTGAGCCAGAGTGACAGCTAACCAGGCCCGCCTCATCGACCTGCGTCAACCGACCCGGGCCGACACCAGTGCGGTGAGGATTATCCGAACCGGCATTGTCAGAGTAATTCGTACTTCGTCTGTGATTCTGAGCGGCCCATATTTCTACACCGCTAGAGATCCTCGACCTGTCGCAGCGAAAGCGGATAACGGACGTACATCATCACCACGAGGCGGATCACCTCGGGCGACCTGTTGAAGTAAGGGAAGGGACCTTGCATCCTCGGAGGCTACGGAATGATACCCCCAGGTTCAAGCCGATTTGCCCTGACAAAACCCTCACAATGTCTGTTCCGGGTGTGCGCCGTGGTAAGGCGGCGTTTTTTTGTGTCTGCATGCACTGCTGCGTGATTTGGGTCCATCGAACGGAAATGGCCTAATAGCCGTAGGTTAACGTGTCAGAACCGTATCGCCGGTAGGCCATTGAGATCTGCACTTGCAGGTTCGTTTGTCGCTGCAGATACGCCCCGGCTGCTTCCATAAGCTACTGCTGAGTCCGTAGCCGGGAGTGCTGGACAAGCGCTATCGTAAGCAGCGGTGTTACGACAGCGATCACCGTCACGGTTATCAGCAGCCATCCCAGCTCGCTATAATTGGCGGGCACCTGTATCGCGTCCGTCACACGATCGCGGACTTCCCGCGTGACGGCATAAATCTGATTCAGGTATTTCGTGCCGAGGCTGCTGGCCGACAGCGCGAGGTTGGTGAACGACGCCATCACGGCGAAGAATGTCGCTTTGAGATGCGTCGGCGCGTTCTTGGCAATCCAGGCCAGCATGGGAATCATCGAAATCTGCGCAAGCGGCGATTCGATGGCTGTGTCGAGGATGGCGATAAAGCGCGCGTCGACGATACCGCCCGTCCTTGGCGCCGCCCACTCATGCAGGCCGTAGTAAAGCCCGATGTTCGGCAGCGATAGGATGCCGGCGGCGATCGTGAGGATCGCCACTACATAGGCGATCGACCGTCGCGCCATCAGGGGGCGGAGCAGCACCATGCCGGCAAGCGCCAAACCGGAGGTGATGAGAGACAAGACCGACAAGAATCGCTGGTCGAATCCGAGGATGTCGATCTCGAACCATGTTGCACCCGGGCCGGGCAGGGGGACGGCCCGAAAGACGAAAATGATGACCGCAGTCCCCACTAAGGTTCGACGCACCTCGGGATCGAGCTCGAGGAGCAGCCGGTACATGAGGAATAGCACAATGGTCATGGAGCCGAGGAATACGATCTCTTGCGCGAAGGGTGCCTCGCCAAGCCCC
>CAXMQD010000084.1:0-2750 GCA_964194965.1 uncultured Acidimicrobiia bacterium
CCCAACAAGAACGAGCCTACACGACGCCAATTTGGTACACGCCATAGGGTCCAACTAGAAATGGGGGACCGTGAAAAGGCGGCTCAATAAGCCGCCTTTTTCTTGTTTCCAGATGTCCGGGTTGGGTCAACAACGGAAGTCGAGGTTAGACCACGGAATGTCCGTTCCTGGGGGTATAGCAGACTTCGATTCCGGGCGACCGGATGTCTGCTTGTAGCCAACAGCCGACATAGATCGAACTGAGCAAGCCTCTCGGTTGGGCGTGGAATCGATGACCGATCACCGACATTCTCGGTCGCATCTCGGACCACAAGATCATGCGCCTCGACGAGCTCATGCCTTGGCGTTACGCTCAACCTGGTAGCGCGCACCGGCATCGTGGCGCCGGCGGGAGGGCGCATGACACCGGCACAGGTCGAATCGTTGCAACGTGCAATTGCTGCCGCGGACTGGCCGGCGGCTGAGGCGATGTTGCGCCGGGCCGCCGGGCGCCGCGATGCGCCGGCCTCGGTGTTCTACGACCTCGGCCAGGTTCTGGCCCGCTTGGGACGGGCCGGGCAGTCGGGGCCGTGGTATCGCAAGGCCCTCGCCGCCGATCCCCGCCATGCGGACGCCTGGTGCGAATACGCCGCGTGGCTCGCGGTCCGGGGCGAGACCGGCCCGGCGCTGGCGGCCTGGGAGCGTGCGGTCGCGCTCCGGCCGGACCACCGCGCGACACTTCTCGGCCACGCCCGGCTGACGCTCCGCGCCGGTCTCTGGACCGAGGCGCGCGCCGCATGGCGGGCGGTGGCGGGCGACGGCGATGCGACTGGCGAAGCCGACCTTGCACAGCTGCGGATCGCGCTGGAGACCGGCGATCCGGAGGCCCCGGCACGCCGCCGGTGTCTCGCGGCGCGGCCCGATCTGCGGCCGGCGCTGCTGAAGACGATCACCCGCACCGCCCGGGGCGCCGTGCCGCTACGCCCCGCCGACCTCTGAGCGCGTCTGGCCCCATTCATCACTTGGCGCGCGGCCGCCCGATCAGGCATGTCTCACGGCGCCGCAGCCAGTCCCGGCGGCGGCGCCACCCGGGCGGAGATCAACTTATCGACAGCCCGCAAACTGTTCTGACAATTCCGGACAGTTCTGTTAATGTCCCCTGTGTCTGTGTGTCGCAGGGCAATGCACCGAATACTGAATAACGCGCTAAATCACGCGCTAAATCACACTACGAGGAGGAAACGACATGCCGTTCAACCGCCGCTCGTTCCTGAAATCCACCGCCGCCGTTCTCGCGGCGCCACTGGTGCTGCGCGCGCATGACGCGCTCGCTGCGTCGGGGAGCGTCAAGGTGTTGGCCTGGATTGACTATATCCAGCCCAACATCGCCGAAAAATTCGAGGCCGACACCGGCATCACGCTCGAGCTGACCACCTTCGGCTCGAATGACGAGGCGGAGTCGACCATACAGGCCAATGGAGGGCGCGGTTTCGACGTCGTGTTCCCCTCCATCACCAACGCCGCCGGCTACATCGCCAGCGACGGGTCGAGCTACTTCGCCGAAGTCCCGGCCGAGGTGAAACTCGACGCCGTGATCCCCTCGTTCGTCCGCGACAGCGCCGCGCTCGGCGGCACCCATGCGGGCGCCCAGATCCTGGTGCCGTTCGACTGGGGCACCGAGGGCGTGACCCTCAACACCGCCAAGCTGGACATCGACGTCGGCGACCTTTCCTATGGCGACCTCTGGCGCGACGAGGCCAAGGGCGCCGTCGCGTTCCGGCAAAAATCGGTGATCATGGGCACCGGCCTCTATCTCGACGCCACCGGCGATGTGCCGTCGAACCGGATGCTCGACGTCTACAAGTCGGAAGACGACGCCCGGCGGGTCTGGGGCGCGATCACACAGTGGATCCTTGAGCGCAAGGATCACTTCGGCGCGTTCTGGAACAACGCCACCGAGGCCACCGGCGCGTTCAAGGAAGCCGGTTGCGTCATCGGCCAGACCTGGGACACCACCGGGCTGTTGCTGAACCGCGAGGACCCGAACTATGTCTACCGCGCGCCGAAGGAAGGCATCATCACCTGGCTCGACAGCTTCGGCATGTTGAAGGCGGTCGAGAACCGGGAGCAGGCGATCGCCTTCATGAACTTCATGCTGACTCCGGAAATCGGCGGCATGTTCGCCAACAACACCGGCTACAACTCGGCCGTGTCCGGCGCGGCGGAGTTCGCCACCGACGACTTCAAGCGCCAATTCGGCGAGATCTACAGCGATGACGTGCTCGCGAACATGTGGTGGTGGCAGGCGGATACGCCGTTCTTCGCGCCGGTCCGCAACGAGTTCGTCGAGATCATCACCAACGCCTGATCCGGCGCACTCTGGGGCCGCCATCGGCGACCCCGGCATTGAAAGCTCGCCCGTTCCCTGGGCGCATCTTCCGGGCGCACCACGCAGCGGTGCGCCCGGGGGGCCATGCTTCGCCCCCGGCCGCCGCAAGCGGGCGTCGGAGCGACGGGGACCGGGATGGGGACCGGGTCGATGCGAAGGGGAGCGCGATGCACGGCAAGGATGTCGTTCTCGACGGAATGTCGATCACCTACCCGAACGGCTTCACCGCGGTGCAGCCCACCGACCTGAGCATCGCGGCAGGCGAATTCTTCTCGATTCTCGGCCCCTCTGGCTGCGGTAAGACCACCATCCTCCGAGCCGTCTCCGGCTTCCTCGAGCCGAGCGCCGGCCGGGTGCTGATCGGCGCCGAGGATCAGGCCGG
>CAXMQD010000085.1:0-2557 GCA_964194965.1 uncultured Acidimicrobiia bacterium
GATTCCGGGCCCGGAGACTGATTTTTTTGGTGATAAAGCAAAGCAGCATGGCTGTTACATCATCGCAACGCTAAAAGACACCATTCCGGAATTTCCGGACCGGTTCTTTAACACGGTTTTTATCGTCGATCCCAACGGCGACGTGATCTACAAACACCGCAAAAATATTGTCCTGTTTGTAGAGCATTCAACGACGCCGCACGACGTCTATGATGAATGGGTCGCGATGCACGGGAATTCACTGGAAACCTTTTTCCCGGTGGCGCGAACCGAGATCGGCAACATTGCCGGGACCGTTGGCGTTGAGGGTGCGTTCCCGGAAAGCTATCGCGCCTTTGCATTGAACGGCGCCGAAATCCTTTACCGGGCATCGCTGCCCGAACCCTGGGTCTCGCGGGGTATATTCGAGGTGCAAAACCGGGCGCGCGCCATGGACAACACGGCCTACATGATTGGGCCCAATACCGGTTCTTTGATTATGCCGGCCGAGGACGGCGGCGCCCCCACGGTCATCGGTGGCGCCTTGGGTGGCCGGTCCTCGATTGTCAATTACAAAGGCGACGTGATGGCGAAGAGCACGGTGGTTGGTGATTGCTACGTGGCTGCCGAAATCAACATCGATGCGCTGCGTTACTACCGGGAGACGGCCCGGTTCCAGAACTGGATTCCGTACATTCGTTCCGAAATCTTCCGGGATCTTTACAAGCAAGACATCTGGCCGAAAAACCTGCCGCCAATGCAGCATGAGGGGGCCGGTGAGGTGTTTCGTGAGACCGTCAGCCGCCTGCAGAAACGGGGTGTCTACACCCCGCGCGACGGGAAGAGCTGAGGCTCTCCGGCTTGTAGCTGCGCTCAGCGCGTCGTCTTTGCCGCCGCGGCCAGTCTCTCGGTCAGCTCCGGGGAAATCGCGTACGGCTCCCAGCCTGGCGGCGGTGTATAGACGCCCCACTCAACCATTTTGTTGATCTGATTCCGGCCAAGTTCGATTTGCCCGGCGTCATCCAGCGGTGGTTGGTCGATGCAAAGATTCTTTGGATAAATTCCGCCACGCGCCATCATCGCATCGTAGATCACTTGGTACTCCTCTACGCGCATGTCCTTGGCGAGGTTCTGCCATTGGCCCCGAATACGAAAGTCGCGTAAGCCATCGATGTTGAGAATTGCGCTGACCAGCGATTCACCGCCACCGACATATTCAGAGATGATCGTGCCGCGATAATCGATGATCTGACTGCGGCCGCAAGAAAGCAGGTGATCCGGGTCGCCCGGCAAAGAGATAGACCCAATATTCGGAGATAGCACATAACAGGTATTAAAAATCGCGTGGGCACGATTTTGGATCTCGGCCATCGAATTACCCATCCACGGTTCCGGGTATTGAGTTCGCCAGATGATTTCGGCCCCGTTCAGTGCAAGTCCGCGCGCTGCCTCGGGATAGCTGCCCTCGGCACAGATCAGCGTGCCGATATTGCCGATTTCCGTCCGGGCCACCGGAAACAGCGCCTGATGCAGTTTGATCGGGTCATCCCCAAAGCGTTCGATGAACACGTCCCAAATGTCGCTCGGCGCGGTGTTGGGTTCGCGTGGATAGAATGCCGTTTTGTAATGCTTGTGAATTATTTCCCCGTTGGGATCGATAATAAATGCGATGTTGAAAATGCGGTCTTCCATGAGCTCCGGATCCTTGGCGACCATCTGGGCGATCAGGTAGCAATTCATTTCTTTGCAGATGTCGCCAAGAAATGCGGTTTCCTTGCCTGGAATCTCAGGCGCTACTTCCCGGCAAATCCGGATATGTTCTTCGCCACCGCCCAGGCACCAGCCGCCGATACCGCCTTCGGAAACTGCGACCAGCCTGACGGGCAAATCGAGACTGCAGTTCCAGACCGCATAGCCGATGCTCTTGCCCAAGCGTTCGAGATCTCTCCAGTAATCATCGCGGGTCAATGCCATCGTCGATTGGTTCTGGATGCCCACGGCGCTGTACTGCATCACCATCATCGTCTCCCTCAAGGGCTGCGGGTCCGGACAGCTCGTCAGTCAGTTTCGACCCATCCGGGATGTAAGGGGCGCCCGGTCGCCGGACCATCATACCGTTGCGCATTGTCTATCGGCCTTCCATGCTGCGGACGTAGCCCCGCCGAGTCCTAGCTGGGGTCTGTCCTTGGAAGGACCTTCTGCGGTAGTATCGGCGAATAAGACAAGACCTTGCCCGGTGCAAAATCGGGCAGGAATCGGGCAACGGTCGCCAAGATTCAAAGGGCGGTCCGAACCCCGGAGAGCCAACCAGAATAACGAGGGGAACGCTCATGGCAAAATCTGCTGAACAGAACTACGAAGGCGTCTGGGACAGCCGGCTCGGTTTTGGCAACAAATCGGCGCTGGTGGTGATCGACTTGCTGAAGGGTTACACCACCGAGGGATCCGATCTGTATGCGCCTGGTGTGGTCGACTGCGTAAAGGAGATGCCGGAGTTGCTCGAAGCCGCGCGAGAGGCCGGTATCCCTATCTTTCATACCCAGGTCCGCTACAACCCGACCACTTTCATCGACGGTGG
>CAXMQD010000086.1:0-2369 GCA_964194965.1 uncultured Acidimicrobiia bacterium
CTCGACCCGGCGATGTTCGAAGGCGAGTTGCCGGCCTACGCCAACACCCGATCGCCACGGGTCGCCGCCGGGCTCGGCACCATCGCCCGCGTGGTCGCCAATGGCGCCGACATCTATTGCGGCAAGCTCGATTTCTCCGAGGCCCTGGGGCGCATCCGCCGCCACTACTGGCCCTACCACCAAAGCCTGACCGATCTGGTCGAGCGTACCAAGGCACGCTTCGGCACCTGCATTTTAATCGATTGCCACTCCATGCCCTCGACCGGCGGGCCCCTGGCTGGCGAGCTGGGGGACCGGGATGCCGGCGCCAAGCGGGTCGACTTCGTGCTCGGCGACTGCCACGGCACCGCCTGCGCGCCGGCGGTGATCCAGACGGTCCAAGCCTCGCTCTGCGAACTCGGCTATCACGTGGCCCGCAACCGGCCGTATTCGGGTGGCTTCGTGACCCGCCACTACGGCAAGCCCGAGGAAGCCGTCCACGGCCTGCAAATCGAGATCAACCGCTTCCTCTACATGGACGAGTCCGAGATTCGGCGGAGCGCCGGGCTGCCTCGGCTGGCGCGCGACATGCGCAAAGTGATCGCCGCGCTGGGCAAGCTCGACCTGAAATCGATTCGAACCTGATGCCTGCGGCGGCGGGAGATAATCCGCGATCCGGGGTCGCGGTGCGCCCGGCGCGCCCCGTGGACCTGCCGCGCATTCAGGAGATTTACGGCCACCACGTGCTGCATGGCCTGGCTTCGTTCGAGGAGACGCCCCCCGATCTCGCGGAGATGACCCAGCGCTTCGAGGCGACCCTGGCCCGCGGCCTGCCCTACCTGGCCGCCGAGGCGGTGCCACGGGAAGGCGCGGCACCGGAGATATTGGGTTACGCCTACGCCGGCCCCTACCGGCCGCGCCCGGCCTACCGATTTACGGTCGAGAACTCGGTCTACGTCGCGCCCGGCCTGGAGGGCCGGGGCGTTGGGCGCGCCCTGCTGGAGGAGCTGATCCTGCGCTGCACCGCGCTCGGCCTGCGCCAGATGATCGCGGTGATCGGCGACAGTGGCCACCTGCCCTCGATCGCATTCCATGAATCTTTCGGCTTCACCAAGATCGGAACGCTCAACGCGGTCGGCTTCAAGTTCGGGCGCTGGGTCGACAGCGTGATCCTGCAACGCGCGCTCGGCAACGGCGATGGAACCCCACCAGACCAGGGGGCCTGAGGGCGCCCGCGAAAAAGAAAGGGCCGCGCGATGGGCGCGGCCCGGAGTTTAGGGAGGAAACGCCCCTGGGGGCGTCGCGGCACCAAAGCGAAAAAACTCCGCGATCGGCCGCTGTCTATTAGATGGTTCGCCGCGCCAGCATTCGCAATACCTTGAAGGCCATCTGTTGCGGTGCAACAATGCCAACCCCGCGTCGCCGAGACCCATGGCCGGTGTGGCGATCACCCGAATTTTGCATCTGCCCGATAAAATTATACCTGTCAGGAAAAGGAACCATCCATGTTCAAGGCGATTCTGCTGGAAGAGGACGACGGCAAGGTTGCGGCCGCATTGCAGGACCTGGAAGAGGCGCGCCTGCCCGGCTTCGAGGGCGAGGGCGGCGTCACCGTCGCGGTCGCCTACTCCACGCTCAATTACAAGGACGGCATGATCCTGAACGGCATCGGCCGGCTGGTGCGCGACTATCCTCACGTACCCGGAATCGACTTCGCCGGCACGGTGGAGGCTTCCGATCACCCGGACTACAAACCCGGCGACGCGGTGATCCTGACCGGTTGGCGGGTCGGCGAGATGACCTGGGGCGGCCACGCCCAAAAGGCCCGGGTCAAGGGCGACTGGCTGGTGCCGTTGCCCGAAGGGCTCTCGGCCAAGCGTGCCATGGCGCTGGGCACCGCCGGCTTCACCGCCATGCTGGCGGTGATGGCGCTCGAGGACCACGGCGTGACCCCGGACAAGGGTGAGGTCTTGGTGACCGGCGCGGCCGGCGGCGTCGGCTCGGTGGCGGTCGCGCTGCTCGCCAGGCTCGGTTACCACGCGACCGCCTGCACGGGCCGCGCCGAGACCCACGACTATCTGACCGCGCTCGGCGCCCGGACCTTGATCGACCGCGGCGAGCTGAGCGAGCCCAACAAGCGACCGCTTGAGGCCGAGCGCTGGGCCGGCTGCATCGATTGCGTCGGCGGCACCACTCTCGCGCGCGTGCTGGCCCAGACCAAGTGGCACGGCTCGGTCGCCGCGGTCGGCAACGCCGGCGGCATCAAGTTGGAGGCCACGGTGCTGCCGTTCCTGCTGCGCGGGGTCAACCTGCTGGGCATCGACTCGGCGACCTGCCCGACCCCGCGCCGCCGCCAAGCCTGGGCGCGGCTCGCCGAGGAACTGCCCATG
>CAXMQD010000087.1:0-11155 GCA_964194965.1 uncultured Acidimicrobiia bacterium
CGTCGGAGGATTCTTCGCGGGAATCCGTGTTCTCAGCAGCGTTCTCGCTCGCCTTGGTCGCCATGCGGTCTCTATGCCCCACAAATGAATCGGTTTTCAGACGCGGCCCTCGCCCGCTGGCTGGCCGGCGTCCATCCTAGATCAAATTGGTAGATCTCTCTCCCTCGGGCCCACCCGCTCCGGTCCATGCCCGGCCCAGTCATTCAGGGTAGTCCAAATCCTCGGAACTGCTTTCGCTTTCACGAATTAGCCGGCGCGTGGCTTCGAGCCGCGCCAGCCTCTCTTCGCTCATGTCCTCCGCCAGATGCCGGCCCGCTTCCTCGGCCTCCGCCGCCGCCTGCCGGCGCCGATAGGCCTTGAGAATGTCCTCTAGGCCATGACGGGCCTCGTCCAGGGATCCATCCGGGCGCGCGAACCTGCCGTGCACATACACCTGGGGGCTCAGAATCTCGCCCAAAATCCCCGTATATCCCTGTTTCGAGAGGTGGCACCTCAAGTCCTCGCTGTCAAGGTCTGGCTCGCGAGCCACGAGATCTACCAAGAATCCGAAAAATATACCGAATTTGCCTTGAAAAAGCGTAAATCCGGAGATTTCTTCCGCAGATTCGGCGATCAGCTCCGGATGGTTGACCAACGCCGCCAGCAGTACTTGGCTTTGGCGCCGGCGCAGCAGGTCCGGTGCCGGGCGCGCTCCGAGCCCGGCGGCGGCGGCCCCGGAAGCGGCGCGGCCGAACTGGCGGCTGCCCGGTTGTTGTCGTCCCTGGCGCCCTCCCTGGCGCGCGCCCTTGCCTGGCCACCGGCCCCCGGAACCCGGGCTCCGGACGCTCCGCCGGCCCCAGATTCCGAAGCCGAACTGACGCTCGAAGCGGCGGCTCAGGGCGTCCCGGTAGGCCGCCTGCAGGGCCTCATCCCCGATCCCGCGAATTCGCTGGTCCAAGGCGGCAATCAGGGCGGCCTGGCGCTCCGGGGTCTCGAAACGATGGCCATCGGTCTCCATCAGCCACAGCAGCTCGGACAGCGGCCGCGCGCCCGATATCACCGCGCGCAGCGCCGCCGGGCCCTGGCCCTGGATCAGGCTGTCCGGGTCCTCGCCCGCGGGCAGCGTCGCGAATCGCAGGGACCGCCCGGGCCGGAGCAGGCCGAGTGCGCGTTCGGCGGCCCGGAACCCGGCGCGGCGCCCGGCCTGGTCGCCGTCCAGGCACAGCACCGGCTCGTCGGCCAGGCGCCAGAGCTCGGCGATCTGCTCCTCGGTGACCGCGGTTCCGAGCGGCGCGACCGTGGCCGGGAAGCCGGCCTGGGCGAGGGCGATCACGTCCATGTAGCCTTCGCAGACGATCAGTTCCCCGGTGTCGTGGGCGGCTTGGCGCGCGCGCGCCAGGTTGTATAAAACCCGTCCCTTGTGGAACAGGGGGGTCTCCGGCGAGTTCAGGTATTTGGCCCGCGACTCGCCCAGCGCCCGGCCGCCGAAGGCGATCATCCGGCCGCGGCGGTCGGCGATCGGAAAGACGATCCGATTGAAGAAA
Organism: uncultured Acidimicrobiia bacterium; assembly: GCA_964194965.1. Lineage (GTDB taxonomy): Bacteria > Pseudomonadota > Alphaproteobacteria > Kiloniellales > J153 > JACZVL01. The sequence continues at coordinate 1,524 of CAXMQD010000087.1, forward strand.
TAGTCGCGCGGCGTATCGTTCGGGTCGTCACCCAGCTTGATCAGACCGGCCTCGGCCAACTGCGCGTCGTTCAGGCCGCGGGCGTTTAGCGCGGCGCGCAGCACGCCGCGCTTATCCGGCGCGAAGCCGAGGCGAAAGGCGGCCACGGTCTCGGCGCGCAGCCCACGCCCGTTCAAATAGGCCCGGGCTTGGGCACCCTCCGGCGCGGCCAGCTGTTCCTCGAACCAGACCGTGGCGGCCTCGACCACGTCGTAGAGGTCGGCGCGGCGGCGCTCGGCGGCGCGCTCCTCGGGCGAGGCGCGCGGCACTTGCAGGCCCGCCTCTCCGGCCAGGCGCTCGACCGCCTCCGGGAACGACAGCCCCTCCATGCGCATGACAAAACCGATGGCGTCGCCATGGGCGCCGCAGCCGAAGCAGTGATAGAAGCCTTTCTCCTCGCTGACCGTGAACGACGGCGTCTTTTCGCTGTGGAACGGACACAGGCCGGAATGCTCGCGGCCGCGCTTGGTCAGCTTGACCCGGCGCCCGACGATGCCGACGAGCGGCACCCGAGCGCGAATCTCATCGAGGAATTCCGGAGGAAAGGCCATGAGCGTCAAATCTGATCGGATACCGGCAGAGTCAATGATCTTAACTCACCAGGCCGGAGTCGTGCAGCGACGTTATCGCCGCGCAAACCGGCATCCTGTGGAGCGATCGGCGGGAACCCTGTGGATGAGCCCGGGATAAGCCTGGGTGGAAAATCGGAAACCTGGGGATAGTTTTTCGAGGGCCCGGGCCTCGAAGTCCGGATGGTTGGCTTTAGGCCAAACGGTCCTTGACCAGCGCGCTCGCCTTGCCGAAATCCATGCGGCCCGCATAGCGCTCCTTCAGCGCCGCCATGACCCGACCCATGTCCTTGATGGTCGCGGCCCCCAACTCCTCCATGACCTCCTGGACCGCGCTCCGCAGGGCGTCCGGGTCCAGTTGTTGGGGCAGGAAGCGCTGGATCACCTTGATCTCCTCGGCCTCCCTGTCGGCCAAGTCCTGGCGGTCGCCCTTTTCGTAGAGCCCGATCGATTCGCGCCGCTGGCGCACCATCTTTTGCAGCAGGTCGAGGATATCGTCGTCGCCGATGCCGTCGCTCTTGCCCTTGCCGCGGGCGGCAATGTCGCGGTCCTTGAGCGCCGCCAGAATCAGGCGCAACGTCGAGACCGCGCAGGCCTCTTTGGCCCGCATGGCTTCCTTGAGCGCGTCGCTGAGTTGTGCGCGGAACATGTCCGACGAATGGGCCTCTCCCGTAGCGGCGCGAGGGTAACGGAATTCCCGGCAAATGGCAAAGTTTCGAAAACCTGTTAACTTATTGATACAATTGAGGAAAATTATTTTTCTTCCGCTTGACCCGGGCAGTTGTTTCCCGTAAACACTAGGCCGCTTGGGCTGGCGCGATTGGGCGATTCGCCCCAGGTTTCCCCGCTTGATGCCCGGACAATCCACTGTCGCGCGCCGCCATTCGCGATGTGTGCTCCTGCGTTGTTATTGGGACGCGCCTTCATGACTGCTGCCAGCACCGCCACCGCCTCGGCCCTCGGGACCGGGGCGAATCTTTCTGCGCGGTCCGGCTCGGCGGCGGATGTCCCCACCGTTGCTCCCACTGTTGCTCTCACTGGTACCCCGACCGGCGCGCTGGTGCTCGCCGACGGCACCACGTTTTGGGGCCGCGGCCTGGGTGCGAGCGGTCGGTCGGTCGGCGAGGTCTGCTTCAACACCTCGATCACCGGCTACCAGGAGATCCTGACCGATCCGTCCTACGCCGGGCAGATCATCACCTTCACCTTCCCGCACATCGGCAACGTCGGCGCCAACCCCGAGGACATCGAGACCCAGACCCCGGCGGCGCGCGGGCTGGTGCTGCGCGCCGGGATCACCGAGCCCTCCAATTGGCGCGCGGCGCAGCACCTGAACGCCTGGCTCAAGGCCCAGAACCTGATCGGCATCGCCGGCATCGACACCCGCGCGCTGACCCGGCGTATCCGCGACCTCGGCGCGCCCCAGGGCTGTATCGCTCACGACCCCGGCGCGCTCGACCCCGGCGCGCTCGACCCCGGCGCGCTGGGCGCCGAGGCGGCGGCCTGGCCGGGCCTGGAAGGCATGGATCTGGCCAAGGAAGTGACCTGCCGCCAGAGCTACGACTGGGACCAGACCGCTTGGACGCTGGGCCAGGGCTACGGCACCCTGGGCACGCCCAAGCACCATGTGGTGGCGGTCGATTTCGGCGCCAAGCGCAACATCCTGCGCTGCCTGGCCGCGCTCGGCTGCAAGGTCACGGTCGTGCCCGCCGAGACCGGCGCCGAGGATATCCTGCGCCGCCGGCCCGATGGGGTGTTCCTATCGAACGGCCCCGGCGATCCGGCGGCGACCGGCGCCTACGCGGTGCCGGCGATCAAGGCGTTGCTGGACGCCGGCGTGCCGATTTTCGGCATCTGCCTGGGCCACCAGATGCTAGCGTTGGCCTTAGGCGCGCGCACCCGCAAGATGCACCTGGGCCACCGCGGCGCCAACCACCCGGTCAAGGACCTGGCCACGGGGCGGGTCGAGATCACCAGCCAGAACCACGGCTTCGTGGTCGATGCCGAGACCCTGCCCGCGAATGTGGAGGTCAGCCACGTCTCCCTGTTCGACGGCTCCAACGAGGGCCTGCGGGTCAAGGACCGCCCGGTCTTCTCGGTCCAGTACCATCCCGAAGCCTCCCCCGGCCCGCGCGACAGCCACTACCTGTTCGAGAGGTTCGTCAAGATGATCGAGGCGCACAAAAAAACGCGACAGCGTTGAACCGCAGAGACCGCGACAGCGTTGAACCACAGAGACACAGAGGCACAGAGAAGAATTTTGAGGACCAACAAGGAATTGACTAAATGGCTGAGCCTTCTGTCCTAGGCGGACGGGATTCATTGACCGAGTCGGTCATTGGTCTTGCCATCGAAGTACACCGCGCCCTAGGCCCAGGCCTCTTGGAATCCGCTTACCAAGAGTGTCTTTGCTATGAGCTGAATGCCAATGGCATGGCCTTTGGGCGTCAGGTGGCTCTTCCAGTCGTCTACAAGTCGGTGAAATTGGATTGCGGCTACCGCATGGATTTGGTTGTCGGCAATCGGTTGGTCGTGGAACTGAAAACTGTCGAGAGGATCCTCCCTATTCATGAGGCGCAGCTTTTGACCTATCTGAGACTGAGCGGAATACGAACAGGATTGCTCCTCAACTTCAACACAGCGGTCCTGAAAAACGGTATCAAGCGAATGGTCCTGTGATGCTCTCATCTCTTCTTGGTTCTCTGTGCCTCTGTGTCTCTGTGGTTCAAAGCGGTTCACGCGACAGTCACCTCCCATTTGCGAGTGCAACTAGATGATCGAGGCAATGAAAGAGTAAGAGACCATGGGGATTCCAAAATTTGGCGTTCTAATTGATGTCGTCTTGTAAAAAATGTACGTAAAAACAGTCAGCAGCGAATCATCGTGGATCGGCTATGGGGAAATTGTCGAACTTTTTGATGGCTCAGTAAGCAAAGGGTATGTGGAAAAATGTTTAGTTGCCTTAGTTAATAAGCAACTCGTTGAAGAAGAAAGCATGGTTGGTTATTCGATTACCGGGTCAGGCATTTTATCCGTTGAACAACAATTGGAAGATAGAGACTCCGATATTTTCAATTTCGAAAAATTCGGGGAAGCATGGCTAGACAAACATTCTATAGGAGCGCGCGACATAGATGAGTCAGGCAAATCGAGTGAATTTGGCCTCCAGGAAGATGAGTGGGAACCCCTTCCAATCGATCGCGAGTCACCCGATTATGAGGAAGCCATCGGTACTTTGGACGAAGCTATTGGTATCGTAGCTGGAAATAACGGTTACCCAGAATCGGAGCCCGACGAACGCAACAACATTTTGTTTTCGTTGAGGCAGGGTCAAACAGCCTTAACGGAACGTCAACCTAGCAAGGCACAAATCAACGCCTTAGTGCTCCAGCCGTTATATTTCCTAGCCAGAAAGTTCTCTGAATCTGCCATGGGAGAAATCGCAAAAATCGCGGCTACTAAGATTGTTGCTTGGCTTGCGAGTCTTATTTGATGCCCAAACGCACCGACATATCCTCGATCCTGATCATCGGCGCCGGGCCGATCGTTATCGGGCAGGCTTGCGAGTTCGATTATTCCGGGGTGCAGGCCTGCAAGTCGCTTAAGGCCGAGGGTTACCGGGTGATCCTGGTCAACTCCAACCCGGCCACGATCATGACCGATCCGGACCTGGCCGACGCCACCTACGTCGAGCCGATCACCCACGACACCGTGGCCAAGATCATCGCCCGCGAAAAGCCCGACGCGCTGTTGCCGACCATGGGCGGGCAGACCGCGCTCAACACCGGGCTCGAGCTGGCGCGCTCGGGGGTGCTGGCGGCGCACGGCGTCGAGATGATCGGCGCCCGCGCCGAGGTCATCGCCAAGGCCGAGGAGCGCGATTTGTTCCGCACCGCCATGAAAAAAATCGGCCTGGCCATGCCGCGCGCGCGCATCGTGCGCTCCTTCGAGGAGGCGCTGAAAGCGCTGCCCGAGGTCGGGCTGCCGGCGATCGTCCGGCCGTCCTATACGCTCGGCGGACTCGGCGCCGGCATCGCCTACAACAGCGACGAGTTCGAGGACATCGTGCTCGCCGGCCTGCGCGCCTCGCCGATCGGCGAGGTATTAATCGAGCAATCGGTGCTGGGCTGGAAGGAGTTCGAGATGGAGGTGGTCCGCGACACCGCGGACAACTGCATCATCATTTGCTCGATCGAAAACGTCGATCCAATGGGCATCCACACCGGCGATTCGATCACCGTGGCCCCGGCGCTGACCTTGACCGACAAGGAATACCAGATCATGCGCGATGCCTCGATCGCCTGCCTGCGCGAGATCGGCGTCGACACCGGCGGCTCCAACGTGCAATTCGCGGTCAACCCCGAGAACGGCGAGCTGGTCATTATCGAGATGAACCCGCGGGTGTCGCGCTCTTCGGCGCTGGCCTCCAAGGCAACCGGCTTCCCGATCGCCAAGATCGCGGCCAAGCTGGCGGTCGGCTACACCCTGGACGAACTCGACAACGATATCACCAAGGCGACCCCGGCCTCCTTCGAGCCGAGCATCGACTACGTGGTCACCAAAATCCCGCGTTTTACCTTCGAGAAGTTCCCGGGCGCCGAGCCACTGCTGAACACCTCCATGAAGTCGGTCGGCGAGGCCATGGCGATCGGTCGCTGCTTCGCCGAATCTCTGCAAAAGGCGCTGCGCTCCCTGGAGACCGGCCTGACCGGACTGAGCGAGGTCGCGATCCCCAACGCACTCGACGCCGAGGGCGCGGTCGATCGCGAGGCGATTCTGACCGAACTGGCCAAGCCGCGCCCGGAACGAATCCTGGCCGCCGCCCAGGCCCTGCGCTATGGCCTCGCCATCGAGGAGATTCAGGCGACGACCCGCTTCGACCCCTGGTTCCTGAACCAAATCGCCGATCTGATCGCGATCGAGGACGAGCTTCGGCGCGACGGCCTGCCCGAGGATCTGGCGGGCCTGTCGCGGCTCAAGCGCCTGGGTTTCTCCGACGCGCGATTGGCCGAGCTCACCGGTACTACCGAAGCCGCGATCGCCGGCCGGCGCCAAGCACTCGGCCTGCATCCGGTGTTCAAACGCATCGACACTTGCGCCGGGGAATTTCCCGCGGCCACGCCTTACATGTATTCGGCCTACGAGCACGCCGGGGCCGAGCACGCCGGGGCCGAGTATGCCGGGGCGCGCGCGCCGGAGTGCGAGGCGGACCCCAGCGGGCGCGACAAGGTCATGATCCTGGGCGGCGGGCCGAACCGGATTGGCCAGGGCATCGAGTTCGACTACTGCTGCGTCCACGCGGCCTATGCGCTCAAGGACGCGGGCTTCGAGACCATCATGGTCAACTGCAACCCGGAGACGGTGTCGACCGATTACGACACCTCCGATCGGCTCTATTTCGAACCGCTGACCGCCGAGGACGTGATCGAGATCGCCCGGGTCGAGCAAAGCCGTGGCAAGCTGCTCGGTGTAATCGTGCAACTCGGCGGGCAGACCCCGCTCAAGCTGGCCCACGCGCTGGAGGCCGCCGGAATTCCGATCCTTGGAACTTCGCCCGACGCCATCGACCTGGCCGAGGACCGGCGCCGATTTCAAAAGCTGCTCGCCGAGATCGACCTCAAGCAGCCGACCAACGGCACCGCCACCTCGGCCGAGGAGGCCCGCGCGGTGGCTGAACGCATCGGCTTCCCGGTCTTGATCCGGCCGTCCTACGTGCTCGGCGGCCGGGCCATGGAGATCGTTCACGACATGGCCCAGCTCGACCGCTACATCGGCACGGCGGTCCAGGTTTCGGGCACCAACCCGGTCCTCATCGACAGCTACCTGCGCGACGCCGTGGAAGTCGATGTCGACGCGCTCTCGGACGGCGAGCGGGTCCACGTCGCCGGGGTCATGGAGCACATCGAGGAGGCCGGCATCCATTCGGGTGATTCGGCCTGCGCCCTGCCGCCGCATACCCTGGGCGAGGCGGTGATCGCCGAGATCGGGCGCCAGGCCGAGCGCCTGGCCCGCGAGCTTCGGGTGGTCGGCTTGATGAACGTCCAGTTCGCGGTCCAGAACGGCGACATCTACGTGCTCGAGGTCAATCCGCGGGCCAGCCGTAGCGTGCCCTTCGTCGCCAAGGCGACCGGCGTGCCGATCGCAAAATTCGCTGCCCGGATCATGGCCGGGGCCAAGCTGGGCGACTTCGATCTCGAGCGCAGCCGCGCCGACCACATTGCAGTCAAGGAGACCGTGTTTCCCTTCGCCCGCTTCCCCGGCGTCGACGTGGTGCTGGGCCCCGAGATGCGCTCGACCGGCGAAGTCATGGGCATCGATACGGATTTCGCCCGCGCCTTCCTCAAGTCTCAAATCGGGAGCGGCGTCGATCTGCCCCGGGAGGGCCACGTGTTCATCTCGGTCAAGGACGAGGACAAGGACGCCATGGTCGGGCTCGGCCGGGAGTTGCTCGCCATGGGCTTCTCTTTGATTGCGACCGGCGGTACCGCCCGCCACCTGAATGCCGAGGGCCTGCCGGTGGAGTCCGTCAAGAAGGTGCGCGAGGGCCGTCCACATATCGTCGATGCCATGAAATCGGACCAAATTCATCTGGTCTTCAACACCACCGAGGATGCCAAGGCGATCGCCGACAGCTTGGAATTGCGGCGCACGGCGCTAATCAACGCAATCCCCTATTACACAACCGTGGCCGGAGCCAGGGCGGCGGTTCAGGCGATTGCGGCGCTTGAGTCCGGGCAGCTTGAAGTCGCACCGCTGCAGTCCTACTTTAAAGGTTCTTTTTAGGATTTGGCGGCTAGCCTAGCCGGCGAATCTGGTAGCCTTGCTGCAGAATCTCGCCTTTCTGAAAGAAATGTTAAGAGCGATCCCCTATGAGTCAAAAGATACCCATGACATCCGAAGGCTTGGTCAACCTCGAAGACGAGCTCAGGCACCTGAAGAACATCGCGCGACCGGAAGTGATCCGGGCGATCGCCCTGGCGCGCGAGCACGGCGACCTCTCGGAGAACGCCGAGTATTCTGCCGCCCGCGACCGCCAGAGCTTCATCGAGGGCCGGGTCGGCGAGCTCGAGGACAAGATCGCCCGCGCCGAGGTCATCGACGTTTCCAAGCTGTCCGGCAAGACGGTCAAATTCGGCGCCAAGGTGAGCCTGATCGACGAGGACACCGAGGAGAAACTGATCTACCAGATCGTCGGCCAAGACGAGGCCGACGTGAAGCAGGGCCGGCTGGCGATCACCTCACCACTGGCGCGCGCGCTGATTGGTAAGTCGGTCGGGGAATCCGTCGAGGTCAACACGCCGAAGGGCGAAAAAGCCTACGAGATTACCCGCGTCCGGTTCCGCTGATTCACCACGCCAGAGCTACTCGGTCTCGATCGGGACGCCGGCCAGCGACTTGGAGGTGCGGATCACCTGGATCGTCTGCACCGTGACCACATGGTCGGCGGCGGTCAACTTGGTCGTCAACTCGTTCTCGTGGGCGGTGTTGCGGGCCACGATCTTGAGCACGAAGTCGTGCGGACCGCGCGCCATGTGGCACGCGCGCACCTCCGGCCAGGCGGCCACCATGCGTTCGAAGCCGCTCAGCACCAGTTCCGACTGACGGTCCAGCCCGACCAGCGCATAAAACAGGACGTCGAAACCGAGCGCCTCGGCCTGAAGCTCGGCGTGATAGTTGCGGATGAACCCGGCCTCTTCCAGGGCGCGCACCCGGCGCAGGCAAGGCGGTGCCGAGATGCCGGCCCGGCGCGCCAACTCGACGTTGGTGATGCGCCCGTTGTCTTGCAGATCCTTGAGGATCTGGAGGTCGATACGATCCAGCTTGACGCGGCGCATGAGACAGCCTCTTGGTAACCTCTGTGCCGTGACGTCGGCATTCGCGCAACTATATTACCCAGCTTCGGGGAGCCCGCCAAGCCCGGCCGGCCCCGGGGCGCACCCTGGGGCGCACCTTGGGGCAGGGCTCGGCAGCGAGCCTTGCACGGGGTTGCTCCAAGCGTGATATTCCGCGTTATGAGTCCCGCCCCGAGCCCCGACACCCCCGACCGCTGCTGGGTCATGACCGACGGCAGAGCCGGGATGGAGGTTCAATGTCTGGGCCTGGCCGAGGCGCTCGGCTTCGAACCGCGGATCAAGCGCATCCAGGTGACCAAGCCGTGGCGGTGGCTGCCACCGCGATGGATCCCCGACCCGCTCGGCGCCATCGGTCCCGAGCGCGACAGCCTGGAGCCGCCCTGGCCCGAGGTGCTGATCGCGAGCGGGCGCCAGGCCGTCGCCCCCTCGATGGCGATCCGGCGCGCGGGCGGCGGCCGGACCTTCACCGTGCAGATCCAGAACCCGGTGGTCCGCCCGGGCGCCTTCGACGTGGTGGTCACGCCCCGTCACGACCTGCTGCGCGGGCCCAACGTGATCGAGACCGTCGGCGGGCTCAACCGGGTGACCGAGGGGCGCCTGCGCGCGGCGGCGGCAAAATTCGGCCCGGCCTTCGCCCATCTGCCGCGCCCCCTGGTCGCGGTGGTGCTGGGCGGCAGCAACCGGGTCTACCGCTTCACCCCGGCGATCGCCCAGCGCCTGGGCGAAGACCTGGCGCGGCTGTGCCAGGCCGAGGGCGCCGGGCTCCTGATTACCGCCTCGCGCCGCACCGACCCGAGCATCGTGACGCTGTTGCGCGCGGCCCTGAACGGTTGCGCGGCCGAATTCTGGGACGGCGCGGGTGACAACCCCTATCTCGGCTATCTGGCGCTCGCGGAGGCGATCGTGGTGACCGGGGATTCGGTCAACATGGTGTGTGAGGCCGCGACCACCGGCAAGCCGGTCCACGTGGTCGATCTCGACGGCGGATCGGCCAAGTTCGCGCGCTTCCACCAGACCCTGCGCGAGACCGGCGCGACCCGCCCCTTCGCGGGCCGGCTGGAGCAGTGGAGCTACCCGCCGTTGCGCGACACCGAAACCTCGGCCGCCGAAATCCAGCGCCGGCTGGCGGCCCGCGCGGAGACCGGCCCGGTCTAGTTAATCTTTCCGTGGG
>CAXMQD010000088.1:0-13377 GCA_964194965.1 uncultured Acidimicrobiia bacterium
TGGCGTCGGTTCGTTCTTCGCCAAAAACCCCTTCACTGTCTTCTGAAAATGATTTCGGATTTTGGCGGCGCGTGATCCGTTATGGGCGCCCTGAGGGCTCTACGATGAAAGGGGTGTTTTTTGCTCCATATACTGGCGAGAGGGTCGCACCGTGAGTGTCTCGATTTGATCTTCCCGTCGGGCCACCGCTGGCGTCCGAATCTCGATCGATCTCCGATCGGGACCCCTATTTGGCATAATGCGGCCAGAGAGTTTGAACCGCGGTCTTACCCCCCCAACCTCCACGCTCGCCACGATCCAACCCACGCCCGAGGCCTAACCACTTGCCCAGCGGCACACGGCGACCAAAATGGCAAAAATTGATATGTGGCCGACCCGGCTGACCCGGAAAACGTTAACGCGCGATTGCCGCTACGATCAAAACAACGTGGCAGACGGAGGGGGCTGAGACGAAGGGGTTTTTTTCTGGCTGTTGCACTTACCTCGCACTTACCAAATTAAGAATGCCGATCGTACCCCCGCTAAGTCCTTGAATATTGGTCGGGGAGACAGGATTTGAACCTGCGACCCCTGCGCCCCCAGCACAGTGCTCTACCAAGCTGAGCTACTCCCCGCCAATGTCATGGGGCCGGGCGCTGCCGCGGGCGACGGCGGCCGACCTCTTTCGGCCCCCTATATAACGCCGCGCGCCGGACCAAGCAATCCAGCCGCGCCAGGTTTTACGCCTAACTTTTCTTGGCGCCAGGTAGCAAGCCGCGGATTTCAACCAGCTCGGTGAGCACGTTTTCCAAGATCGCCCGCTCATTGGCCGGCGCGGCCGTGGCACTCGCGATTCCAGCCTCCGGCATGAGCTTTCCGTGGCCTTCGCGCAGCAATCGCTGCACGCCTTTGATGGTATAGCCGTCGGTGTAAAGTAGGTTGCGGATCCGGCGCAGCAGATCGACGTCCTCGGGCCGGTAGTAGCGGCGCCCGCCGCCGCGCTTGAGCGGGCGCACCGGCGTGAACTTCGATTCCCAGAAGCGCAACACGTGTTGCGGCACGTCCAGGTCGGTCGAAACCTCGCTGATGGTGCGGAATGCCGCTGCCGATTTCACTCCCTGCCGCGCCGCTGGCATGACTATACGCTAGCTCCTGCTCTGGCCCCGATGTCCGGCACTCAGCCGTCCGGGCGGGACAAAGCCAAGTTGATCCGGTTCTTCAAGACATGTGAAGCGCGAAACACCAACACGCGCCGCGGCAATATGGGGACCTCTTCGCCGGTCTTCGGGTTGCGCCCGATGCGCTCGCCCTTCTGGCGAACCGCGAAGCTGCCGAAGGACGACAGCTTGACCATCTCACCGCGCACCAAGGCGTCGGAAATCTCGTTCAGCACCGATTCGACGAGGTCCGCCGATTCGTTGCGCGAAAGCCCAACCTCTTGATACACAGCCTCACTTAGGTCCGCACGGGTCACCGTACGAGCGGCCATAAAGCTCTCCCTGTGTTCTTTTTCTTGCGAGACGTTACCTCAAGCCCGGCAAAGGGTCAATTAGTCAACAACCCTCGGGGCCTGCATCGCAAATCTGATATGAAATCGAGGCGGGTAAACGCTCGCGCCCGCGAGCGAATGCGGGCGTACGCGAGGTCTCTGGTATTACCAGCGCACCAGCGCCGAGCCCCAGGTGAAACCGCCGCCCATGGCTTCCATGAGAATCAAGTCGCCGGAGCGGATGCGCTGGTCTCCAACCGCCTCGCAGAGCGCGAGCGGAATCGACGCGGCCGATGTATTGGCGTGACGGTCCACGGTCACGACGACCCGATCCTCGGGCATGTTCAGGCGCCGTGCCATGGCATCGATGATGCGCCGGTTGGCCTGGTGCGGCACCAGCCAATCGATATCGCCGGATTTCATGCCATTGGCCGCGAGCGCGGCGTCGATGGCCTCGGCCATGCGCACCACGGCGTGGCGGAACACCTCCCGGCCTTCCATGCGGACATGCCCCACGGTGCCGGTCGAGGACGGGCCACCGTCGACGTAGAGAGCGTCGTGGTGGCGGCCATCGGAATAGAGATGGGTCGAGAGCACGCCGCTTTCGATTGCACCGTTGCCCTCGGCGGCCTGCAGCACCACCGCGCCGGCGCCGTCACCGAACAGGACACAGGTCGTGCGGTCGTCCCAGTCGAGAATGCGCGAAAAGGTCTCGGCGCCGATCACCAGCGCATTGCGTGCCTGACCAAGCCGGAGAAAGTTATCGGCGACCGCGAGTGCGTAGATGAAGCCCGCACAGACGGCCTGCACGTCGAAGGCCGCGCCTTGGCGCATGCCGAGCCGTTCCTGAATCCGGGTCGCGGTTGCCGGGAAGGTCTCGTCGGGAGTCGCGGTGGCGCAGATGATGAGGTCGAGGTCCGCGCCCGACAGGCGCGCCATGGCGAGCGCTTCTTCGGCGGCATTGCCCCCGAGATCGGAGGTCAGCTCGTTGTCCTCCGCCACGCGCCGTTCGCGGATGCCCGTGCGCTGGCGTATCCACTCGTCGGTGGTATCGACCCGTTTGGCCAGTTCCGCGTTGGTCACCACGCGGGAGGGTAGGTAAGACCCGCAGCCCGCAATTCGTGAGTAGAGCGCCACTATCCGGCCGCCGCCCTGAGATCCGGTGTGCTCGCTGTGAGCGCGGCGAAGTCCGCTTTGGTCTTTGCGATAATGTCGTGTTCGTTCATATCCACCGCAACGCCGATCGCATTGGCGAAGCCGAAGGCGTCGGTACCGCCATGGCTTTTGACCGTGATGCCGTTCAAGCCAAGAAAGATTGCGCCGTTGTAGCGACGTGGATCGAGCCGCTTGCGCAATTTGTTAAGCGAAGAGCGCGCCAATAGATAACCGATGCCGGCCATCAGCGACGACTTGAAGGTGACCCGCAGGTATTCGCCGACCAGCTTGGCGGTGCCTTCGGCGGTCTTGAGTGCGATGTTGCCGGTAAAGCCGTCGGTGACCACCACATCGACCGTACCCTGCGCGATGTCGTCGCCTTCGATGAAGCCGACGAATTCGCCCGGCAGATCGGCCTCGCGCAAAGTCGCCGCCGCCTCTTGCAGCGCCTCGTGACCCTTGAGTTCCTCGGAGCCCACATTCAACAGCCCGCAGGTCGGCTGCATCACACCCAGGACGCAGCGCGCGAAGGCGTTGCCCATGACCGCAAAGTCGACCAGATTGCGCGCGCTGCAGACCACGTTCGCGCCGAGATCGAGCATCAGGGATTCACCGTGCAGGGTCGGGAAGAAACCGGCGATCGCCGGCCGGTCGACCCCGGGAAGCGTCTTGAGCACGAACTTGGCCATGGCCAGGAGCGCGCCGGTGTTGCCGGCCGAGACCATACCCGCCGCGCGGCCGTCCTGCACCGCATTGATGGCCAGGCGCATGCTCGAGTTCCGCCCGCCGCGCAAGGCAACCGACGGCTTGTCTTCGGGGCCGACCACATCGTCGGTGTGAATGAAGGTGCTGACCGCCTGGAGCCGCTTCATGCGGTTGAGCAATGGAACAACCTCGGCCTCGCGGCCGAAAATCAGATAGTCGACCTGGGGATAGCGCCGACGCGCGATATTGGCGCCCGAAATCACCATTCGCGGCGCGGAGTCACCACCCATCGCGTCGAGCGCTATGGTCAGACGATCACTCACCTAGGTTCATCCATTCTGCTGCCATCGTCATGCCGACGAGCGCTTAGCCGGAGCGGTGAGGATCACACTCCCTCAAGCTCGACGACCTCTCGGCCATCGTAATAACCGCAAGCGGCGCAGAGATGATGCGGGCGCTTCAATTCGCCGCAGTTGGGGCACTCACGGTAAGTGCTGGCCGGCAAGGCGTCGTGCGCACGGCGCTGGTTGCGCCGCGATTTGGTAACTTTTCTCTTGGGAACAGCCATGGCTCTAGTTTTCCGAATCCGATGAATTTCGCCAATTGAAGCGCTTCTTAGCCAAAAACGGCTCCTGCGGCAAGACTAGCCGTAGCGGCCCGGCAAGGGAAGCGCGGAACCTCTTACTCGCTTTTTATCAGGGCCTCCAGGACGTCGAAGGGTCCAGTCGGTGCGTCCGTGCCGCTTTCGGGTGTCCCAGCCTCGGCAAGCGCTGCCCCCGGCGCGCGGGGATAGGAATTTAGCGCCAGGGCCAATTGCTGGGCCACGGCCTCGCCCAGGTCGAGCCCGCTGGGCCCCAGGGCCTCGGCCGGCTCCTCGGCTTCGGGATCGACCACCACCTCCCGCGCGGTTGCCGAGGCCGGAACCGGACCGCCATCCAGGCTGAAAAGCAGGGAAAAATCCTCCTCGACGCGGCTCGCCACCGGCTCCAGAGTCACCACGCATGCCTGGGTAACCTCAGCGCTCAGGTGGCCATCGAGCCGCAACAGACCGGTGCCGCCGCCGGGCTCCAAGCGCAGCGTCGCGGCCAGAAGGTCGAGGCCGAGCAGACCGAAGCGCCGGGCCAGCGCCGCCCGCTCCTGGGGCGCCGCCGCAATCTCCTCGACGACGACTCGGCCACCGAGCCGCTCGCGCAGGATGGGCCGCGAGAACTCCGGTACGGGTTCCAGCTGCTGGGACATTAGGTTCTCCAGGGGTGAAGGGCGCGGACTGTATGCAATGCCCAGGCCCGGGTCAACCGGCCGATTTATCACTAATCGGGGTTCCCGGGTGGAGGGCCAAATTCCGGGCCCGTGCCCTCGGCTTTCGCCGGATTCCACCGGGTCAGGGCCTCGGCCGTGGCGCGCAGGTAGCCGGCCATCGCCCGAACCTGGTCCGGTTCGGCGGTTACGGTGCCATAAAGATTGCGCCGCAACGCCGCTTCCAGGTTCGCCGGCGGGCCACTCAGGCCGTCCTCGTAGGCCGCGATCCGGCCGAAGAGCCCCTGGGCCATGCGTTTGACCCGGGGCCCGACGCCCAGATCGCCGGCACCGAGTTCGCGCAGGCTCTGATCCATGTCCTGGAACATGACGTCGATCAGCGCTTGGCCCAGCCCTCCGCCATCGCCCGTATCGGCCTTGAGCCGGCGCAGCACCAAAAAGATGTGGAGCGCGATCAGCTCGAAGCGGCCGTCCACCGAATCGGGCACGCCGCAATCGCGATAGAAGCCGGGTTGACGGGCCTGCGCCACGACTCCCTCGTACAGCGCCCGGGCCCGCGTTTCCCAAGGATCGCGCTTAAAAAAAGACCCGCCTAAAATCATAGTTTTTGTCCGTCTCGGCCCCGGCGCCACCGCACCACGATTTCGGGGTTGAAATCTGCGCCGCGAACTGTTTAATCGAATGCAACTCATAAACACAAGTTTATCGATGGTTTATGGAGGCGATGAAAAAATTGCCGAATGGCCGTGGCCGGCCTACGATTCGAGTTTCGTTACTTGCCGGGTTCTTGGCGCTGGGACTCGGCGCCTGCGCGGAGGACATCCGGGTCCGCGGCAACATACCCGACTCTGCCGTGGTGGCCAGGATCAATCCCGGCATCCATACGCGCGGCGACATCGAAAGCCTGCTCGGCTCGCCCTCCACGGTATCTACCTTCCAGGACAGCAAGTGGTACTACATTGGGCAAAAGTCGACCCAGTTCGCCTTTTTCAAACCGGAAGTGCTGGAGCGCAAGGTGCTGGTGGTGTCTTTCGACAAATCCGGTTTCGTGGAAACCACCCGGACCTACGATCTGGCGGACGGTCACAGCATCGATCCGGTCGACCGGATTACCCCGACCGAAGGCCGCGATTATACGTTCATGCAGCAGTTGATCGGCAACCTGGGCAGGTTCCAAAACCAGTAGCCGCCCCGTAGCGGCCCCGCCCCTTCGAATGGCCCACCCCTTCGAACGGGGCTGAACGGCGAGGAATTAATTCCCCCGGACGGCACGCGCCTCCCGGGGGATTTTTCGGTGCCGTTCCTCGCCGCCTTACGACGCGAGCGCCGCGAGCAGCAGAAGCGCCACGATGTTGGTGATCTTGATCATCGGGTTGACCGCCGGGCCCGCGGTGTCCTTGTAGGGATCGCCCACGGTGTCGCCGGTTACGGCCGCTTTGTGGGCTTCCGAGCCCTTACCGCCGTGATGTCCATCCTCGATATATTTCTTGGCGTTGTCCCAGGCGCCGCCGCCGGCGGTCATGGAAATCGCCACGAACAGGCCATTGACAATGACGCCGAGCAACATGGCGCCAAGCGCCGCGAGCGCCGCCGCCTGGCCAGCGATCGCCAAAATCACGAAATAAAGCGCGATCGGCGAGAGCACCGGCAACAGCGAGGGCAGAATCATCTCCTTGATCGCGGCCTTGGTCAGCATGTCGACGCAGCGGCCGTATTCGGGCTTTCCGGTGCCTTCCATGATGCCGGGAATTTCCTTGAACTGGCGCCGCACCTCGACCACCACCGCGCCCGCCGCGCGGCCGACCGCGGTCATCCCCATCGCGCCGAACAGATAGGGCAGCAGGCCGCCCATCAACAGCCCGACCACCACGTAGGGGTTGGTGAGCGCGAAGTCGACGCCGTCGCCGACATCGAGCAGGCCCTGCTCGGCGAAGTGTTCGATGTCGAGCGTGTAGGCCGCGAACAGGACCAGCGCGCCGAGGCCCGCCGAACCGATGGCGTAACCCTTGGTGACCGCCTTGGTGGTGTTTCCGACCGCGTCGAGCGCGTCGGTGATCTTGCGCACCTCGGCTTCGAGGTTGGCCATCTCGGCGATTCCGCCGGCGTTATCGGTGACCGGCCCATAGGCGTCGAGCGCCACCACCAAGCCGGCCAGCGCCAGCATCGTGGTGACCGCGATCGCGATCCCGAACAGCCCGGCCAGCAGGAAGGAGGCGATAATCCCGGAGACGATGATCAGCGCCGGCAACGCGGTCGCCTCCATGGAAATCGCCAGGCCCTGGATCACGTTGGTCCCGTGACCGGTGGTCGAGGCCTGGGCGATGCTGCGCACCGGACGGAACTCGGTACTGGTATAGTACTCGGTCACCCAGATGATGGCGCCGGTGATCACCAGGCCGACCAGGCCGCAGTAGTAGAGGTGGCGCGCCGGAAAGCTAAGGTCGCCGACGTTGAGCATGGTATCGGTCCCGAGCACCCAGTCGGTGACGAACCACAACAGAATCGCGGAGATCACGGCGGAGACAATAAAGCCCTTGTAGAGCGCGCCCATGATGTTCTGGCTCGCGCCCAGGCGCACGAAGAAAGTGCCGATCACCGAGGCGATGATGCAACTGCCGCCGATCACCAACGGGTAGAGCATGGCCTGGTCGGCGATCTCGTTGCCGGCGAAGAAAATCGAGGCCAACACCATGGTCGCGACCACGGTGACCGCGTAAGTCTCGAACAAATCCGCCGCCATGCCCGCGCAGTCGCCCACGTTGTCGCCGACGTTGTCCGCGATCACCGCCGGGTTGCGTGGGTCGTCTTCGGGAATGCCGACCTCGACCTTGCCGACGAGATCGGCGCCGACATCCGCGCCCTTGGTGAAGATGCCGCCGCCCAGGCGCGCGAAGATCGAAATCAGAGAGGCGCCGAAGCCGAGGCCGATCAGGGGATTGATGAGCTCTCGGCCGTGCAGCCCCATGCCGAGCAGGACGGCGTAGTAGCCGGCCACCGCGAGCAGCGCCAAACCGGCCACCAACAGGCCGGTCACCGCGCCCGCGCGGAACGCGATGGACAGCCCCTCGGCCAAGCCCTTTCGGGCCGCCTCGGTGGTGCGCACGTTGGCGCGCACTGAAACGTACATCCCGATGTAGCCGGTCAATCCGGAAAGCGTGGCGCCGATCAGGAACCCGATCCCGACCGAGAAGTCGAGAGCGAAGGACACGATCAGGAAGACGACGACCCCGACCATGGCGATGGCCCGGTACTGGCGGTTGAGATAGGCCTGAGCGCCTTCCTGGATCGCGCTGGCAATTTCCTGCATCCGCGCCGTCCCAGCGCTCGCGGACAAAACCGAACGCGAAGCCCAGAATCCATAAACCAGTGCCAGCACGCCACAGGCGAGCACAAACAGCAGCTCCGTCGACATTTGGAATTCCCCTATTTGATGAGACGGCGCGTCAGGCGCCCGACTCCAATCCCCCGGTATGCGGGTGCGAAAAACGCGCGGAAAATGCCAGAAGCTTTGGGCGAACGCAACCGATAGTGAACGGGGATTGTCGTCCGGCTGACCAAAAGTCCTGGGTATCGGCCCGAGACCGGGTCTCAGAAATGCCGCCAGCCGGTCCCTTCCAGGGCCATCTCCCGGCCCGCTGAATCGCGTACCCGTAGGCCCTGGCCCACCGCCATCTGGCCGATTTTAGTCAGCGGCAGATCGAGTTCCCGGGCCAGCGCGGCCACCTCCCCGGCCCGGCTGGGCGAGACCGTGAACAGCAGCTCGTAATCATCGCCGCCACCCAGTAGCCCGGCCAGGCGTTCCGGGGCCGCCTCCACCACCGTCCGCGCCGCCGGCGAGAGCGGCACGGCGCCGGCCTCGATCTCCGACGCCAGGCCCGATTCCCCGGCAATGTGGCTGAGATCGGCGGCCAGCCCGTCGGAAACGTCCAGGGCGGCGCTCGCCAGTCCGGCTTTGGCCAGGCGCCGGCCCAGCTCCAGGCGCGGCTCCGGCAGGCGATAGCGCGCCGCCAAATAGGTCCGGTGAGTCTCGGCAAGGTCCGGCAGGCCACCGCGCAACGCCTCGAGGCCGAGCAATCCGTCGCCGATCGTGCCCGAGACGTAGACCAGATCCCCGGCCCGCGCCGTGGCCCGGGACAGGGCCCGGTCCCCGAGCGCCTCGCCGAAAGCGGTCAGCGTCAGGGTCAGCGGGCCCGGCGTCGAGACCGTATCGCCGCCGTAAAGGGCGACCCCGAAGCGCGCCTGGTCCTCGGCCAAACCCGCAGCGAAAGCCGCGATCCAGGCCTCGTCGATGTCCTTGGGAAAGGCGGCCGCCAGGAGATAGCCGCGCGGCCGCGCACCCATCGCCGCCAGGTCCGAGAGATTGACCCGCAACAATTTGCGGCCGATCGTCTCCGGCGGGTCCCCGGGCAGGAAATGGACGCCCGAGACCATGGCGTCGAGGGTCAGGACCAGGCTGTCATCGCCCGTTGGATCGAATAGCGCGGCGTCGTTGCGCAGCCCCTGGGCCCCCGGCGCGGCCTCGGCGAGCGGCGCGAAATACTTTGCGATCAGTTCGAATTCGCCCCGCATTCCGGCTCCCCGCTCCGAATCCGCCGCCCCTGGACGCTCAGCTTGTCCCGCGGGTTTCGAAAGCTTCCGGGCGTAGCGCGCGCGCCAGCTTGTCGAGCACGCCATTGACCAGGCCCGGTTCCTTGCCACCGAAGAACGCCCCCGCGAGATCGACGTATTCCGAGACGACGACCCGCACCGGCGCTTCCGGTCGCCGCGATAGCTCAAGCGCGCCGACCCGCAGCAGAATGCGCAGCAGGGTCTCCAGGCGCTCCACCGGCCAGTCCTCGTCGAGCACCGCGGCCAGCATATCGTCGAGTTCGTCGCGCTCCTTGCCGACACCGCGCACCAAAAGCTCCAAGAGCCCCCGGTCCGCGCCCGCCAGGGACACGCCGTCGATCTCCTCGCCCAGCCGGAGCGCGAGGAACTCGGCAAGCACCGCCTCGACCGGGGCGCCGGTCAGCTCGGCCTGATAGAGGGCCTGCACCGCCGCCAGCCGCGCCGTGCTCTGTTTGGCGCCACCCTTGCCGGACTTGCGGGCGCGTTTCGCGGTATTCGGTGCGGTCATGGCGGCCCGCCTCAGCGCGGATAGAGGTGAAACTGGCGCTTGACGTCGAGCATGGAAAGGCAGGCGCGCGCCGTCTCGCCGCCCTTGTTCCGACCCTCGACCCGGGCGCGCTCCCAGGCCTGCTCCTGGGTGTCGCAGGTCAGGATGCCGTAACCCAGCGCCAGCGCGTACTGACACGCCAGGTCCTGGAGTTTGCGGGCGCTCTCGGTGCAGACATGATCGTAGTGGCTGGTCTCGCCGCGGATGATGCAGCCGAGCGCGACATAACCGTCGAAGCGCCGGCGCGCAGCGGAGAATTCCATCGAGCGCAGGCCCATGTGGATCGCCGCCGGGATTTCGAAAGCGCCGGGCACGGAAACCCGCTCGAAGCTGGCGCCGGCGGCCTCCAGCGCGCCACTGGCCCCCTTCAAAAGCTCGTCCGAGATGTCCTCGTAGAATCGGGATTCGACGATCAGGACATGGGGCGCATCGCGATCGGCCATGGCTAATCTCCCGGCGCCGTATCGCCGCCGAGCGGGATCGGCCGCTGCTCGACAACCCTGAGTCCGTAACCGTCGAGGCCAACCAGATTGCGCTGGGTGTTGGATAGCACGATCATGTTCGCGACGCCCAGGTCGAGCAGGATCTGGGCGCCGACGCCATATTCGCGCAGCTCGCCGTAACTCTTCTCCGCCTCGCCGGCGCGCGCCTTGATGCCGTCGGACAGGCTGGTCGGCGAAGGCTCGCGGATCACCACCAGCACGCCGCGCCCGGCGGCGTCGATCATGCGCATGACCTGTTCAAGCTCACCGGCCTTGCCGCTGGTGCGCTCGCCGAGCACGTCGTCGAGAATATCGAGCACATGAACCCGGACCAGCACCGGCGCCTCGGCGGAAAGGTCGCCCTTCCACAGCGCGATATGCTCCACGCCGGTGGTCTTGTCGACATAGACCGCGCTCTGGAAGGTGCCGCCGTGGCGCGAATCCAGGGTGCCGGTCAGACTACGCTCCACGACCCGGTCGTAGCGCCGGCGATAGGCGATGAGATCGGCAATGGTCGCGATCTTGAGCCCGTGGCGCTGGGCGAAGGCGATCAGATCGTCGCGCCGGGCCATGGTGCCGTCGTCGTTCATGATCTCGCAAATCACGCCGGCCGGATTGAGCCCGGCCAGGCGCGCCAGATCGACCGCGGCTTCGGTGTGGCCGGTGCGCACCAGCACGCCGCCCTCGCGCGCGACCAACGGGAACACGTGCCCGGGGCAGACGATGTCACCCTCGCCGGTGGTCGGATCGATGGCGACCGCGACCGTGCGCGCCCGGTCCGGCGCCGAGATCCCGGTGGTCACGCCCTCCCGAGCCTCGATCGAGACGGTGAAGGCGGTCTCGTGCCGGGTCTCGTTCCGCTGCGCCATCAGCGGCAGGCCGAGCGCCTCGATCCGTTCCCGGGTCATGGCCAGACAGATCAAGCCGCGGCCGTTCTTGGCCATGAAGTTGATGGCGTCGGGGGTGGCCATCTGAGCGGGAATCACCAGGTCGCCCTCGTTCTCCCGGCCCTCGTCGTCGACCAGAATGAACATCCGGCCGTTGCGGGCCTCCTCGATGACCGCCTCGATCGGCGAGACGATCTCGCTGAAGGTCACGCGCCAAGCTTCCGTGGTCGCACCGGCCATTACGGCTTCTCCCTCGACTGCAAACGCTGAACATAGCGTGCGAGCATGTCTATTTCCAGGTTCACGCGGATACCGGGCCGGCCGACGCCGAGGGTCGTCGCGGCGGCGGTATGGGGGATGATATTGATTTCGAAGCTGCCGCCGCCAGGGGCGTCGATCACCCGGTTGACGGTCAGCGAGGTCCCGTCCAGCGTCACCGACCCCTTGACCGCGATAAACGGCATGAGCGCGTCCGGCGCGGCGACGGCGAGGCGCAGAGAGTCCCCCTCCTCGGTCCGCTCGACGATTTCGGCGACGCCGTCGACATGGCCCGAGACCAGGTGCCCACCGAGTTCCTCGCCCAGCCGGAGCGCGCGTTCCAGATTGACCGCCGTGCCCGGCGTCCAATCGCCGAGTGTGGTCTTGGACAGAGTCTCGGCCGAAACGTCGGCGGCGAACCAATCCGAACCTTTGTCGACGACGGTCAAGCAGGCGCCCGAGCAGGCGATCGAGGCGCCGGGTACGATGGTCTCGGTGTCGTAGCCGGTCTCGATCGTCAAGCGCGTGTCGCCGCGCGGCTCCAAGGCCCGAACCCGGCCCAGATCGGTAATGATTCCCGTGAACATGAGCTATTACCTAAGTCCGCCGGGCATAGCTTTCCACCAAATCTTCGCCAATCCGGTGGCAATGTTGGAGCGCGAAGCCCGGTGCCTCGGCCAGATCGTCGAGCCCAAAACCGGTGACCGCGGGCACGCCATCGCCGCCGATCACCGTGGGCGCGTGGAACCAGATCAGGCGGTCGACCAAGCCGGCACGCAGGAAGGCGGCCGCGACATGACCGCCGCCCTCGACCAGCACCCGTGTTATTCCGCGCTTGGCCAGGGCCGCCAGCGCGGCCGGCATCGAAAGGTTGCCGCCCGCATCCGCGGCGATCGGGATCACCTCGACCCCGGCCGCCTGGTAGGCTTCGAGCCGGTCGGGCGGGCCGTCTCGGTGGGTCATGAGCCAGCTCGGCCGCGACTTGGCCCGGGTCACCAGGTCGTGGGTCAGCGGCAGGCGCAGACGGCCATCGAGCACGATCCGCAAGGGCACGGCCGCCTCGAGCCCGTCCAGCCGCACGTCGAGGCGTGGATTGTCGGCGACCGCGGTGCCGCTGCCGATTAGCACCGCGTCGTGGCACGCGCGCAGCAGGTGCCCCCGGGCGCGCGCCGCCGCGCCGGTGATCCAACGGCTGTCGCCGCGTTTGGTCGCTATCCGCCCGTCCAACGTGGTCGCCAGCTTGAGTGTGACCAAGGGCCGGCCCTGGGTGCGGTTCAAGATGTAGCCGGCGTTGAGCTCCCCGGTCGCCGCGCCGCGCAGCCCAACCGCGACTTCGACCCCGGCGTCGCGCAATCGCGCCAGGCCACCCCCCGCGACACGCGGGTCCGGGTCTTCGAGGGCGACCACGCAACGCGCGATGCCGGCCGCGATCAGCGCCTCGGCGCAGGGTGCGGTCTGGCCGTGGTGAGCGCAGGGCTCCAAAGTCACGTAGGCGCAGCCGCCGCGCGCCGCCGGTCCGGCGCGATTCAGCGCCTCGGTCTCGGCATGGGGGCGGCCACCGGGTTGGGTCCAGCCGCGCCCGACGACGCGGCCGCCGTTCACGATTACGCAGCCGACCGCCGGGTTCGGCGCGACGCGCCCCAACCCGCGCGCGGCCAAGGCCAAGGCGGCGGCCATGTGCTCGGAATCGGCCCGATCACTCGGAATCTTCGTCGAGCTTTTCGATGAACTCTTCAAAGTCGCGGGCTTCGCGGAAGTTACGGTAGACCGAGGCAAAGCGCACATAGGCCACCTGATCGAGGCTGGCGAGCGCATCCATGATCAACTCGCCGACCAGGGCGGTCGGAATCTCGCTTTCCCCGGAGGATTCCAGGCGCCGTACGATGCTGTTGACGACCCGCTCGATCCGCTCCACCTCCACCGGCCGCTTGCGCAAGGCGATGGTCATGGAGCGCAGCAGTTTGTCGCGGTCGAAGGTCTCGCGCTTGCCGTTGGCCTTGACCACGGTCA
>CAXMQD010000089.1:0-20247 GCA_964194965.1 uncultured Acidimicrobiia bacterium
TCCAGACGGGTGATCGTGCAGGCCAGGGTGCCGACTTCGCGGGGCCCCTCTTTGGGCGGTTCGCCGTCGAGGGTGAGCCAGCGGCTGAATACCAGGCGCGGCTCCTCCTTGTAGCCGATCGACAGATAGAAATCGCGGACCTGGGCATTGGTGTCGCGCACCATGAGGTTCATCTTGGGCACGCCGAGCCGTGCCAGCCACTTTTCGGCATGGCGCATCATGCGCCGGCCGAGGCCGCGTCCCTGTAGGTCCGGGTCGGTGGCGACGTAGTAGGGATAGCCGCGGTGGCCGTCGTGACCGACGCAGACCGTGGCCACGATGCGCTCGCCGCCGCTACTTGCCTGGATCTCGCCGACGAAAATCTCGGCGTTGGGCGAGGCCCGCCACAGCGCGATGTCCCGGTCCGGGTCGTTGTACCAGACGATCGACCCGCAGCGCTCCCAGAGCGCAACCACGGCGTCGCGGTCGCCCGGCCGGTAGGCGCGGATGGTGAGCTCCGAGGCTAGGTTGTCCCGCGCTGCCAAGGGTTCAGCCCGTGGCCGCGGGTTCGCCCGGCCCGGTCTCGACCGGCGTGTCGCCGTCCGGCAGGCCCCATTCCGACCAGGAGCCGTCGTAGACCGCAACCTGGCGGTGGCCTAGCAGGTGCAGGCCGAGCGCCAAGACGCCGGCGGTGACCCCGGAGCCGCAGCTGGTCACCACCGGGCGCTTCAAGTCGATGCCAGCCGCGGCAAAGCGTTTCTGGAGCGCCGCCGCCGGCCGCATGGTTTGGGTCTCGGGATCGAGCAACTCCGTGAACGGCAGGCTACGGCTGCCCGGGATATGGCCGCTGCGCATGCCGGCGCGAGGTTCCGGTGCCTCGCCGGTGAAACGGCCGACGGCGCGCGCGTCCAACACCTGCTCGCGCCGGCTCTTTAGGTTGGCCAGCAACTGCGCCTTGTCGCGCACCAAAAAGGTGTTCATGCGTGCCGTGAAGTGGCGTGGCTGTGCCTGCGGCGGACCCTGGTCGACCGGGCGGGCCTCGTTCAGCCACTTGGGCAGGCCGCCGTCGAGCACCGCCACGTCGTCATGGCCGAACACGCGCAGGCTCCACCAGGCGCGCGCCGCGCTCCAGATGCCACGCTGGTCGTAGACCACGACGCGCACCCCGTCGCCCAGGCCCAACCGGCGGACCTTCGAGGAGAATTTCTCCGGGCTCGGCAGCATGTGGGGCAGGGGGCTGTCGCTATCCGCGATGTCGTCGATGTCGAAGAACACCGTGCCGGGTATGTGGTGGGTCTCGTATTCGGCGCGCGGGTCCAGTCCCTCGTGGGGCAGGTAGTAGCTGGCGTCGACGATGCGCACGTCGGGCGCGTCCAAATGCGCGGCCAGCCACTCGGTATCGACCAGCGCCGAATCGTCATGGGCGGTCATCGGTCTTGCCTCCCTGTCTGTCACCGCCCGCGGCTAATTCGCGAAGGCGATATTGATGCGCCGGTTTTGGCGCCCTTTGTTCTCGATCTTGGTGACCTTGACCGGACCGATCTCAGCCGTCCGCCGCACGTGGGTGCCGCCGCAGGGTTGCAGGTCGACGCCTTCGATTTCCATCAATCGAATCCGGCCGGCCCCCATCGGTGGTTTGACCGACATGGTGCGGACCAACTCCGGGGTTTCGCCAAGCGCCTGCTCGGTGATCCAGCGCGCCGCCAGAGGATGGTCCTCGGCGATGATTCGGTTGAGCTCGGCGGTGATCGCTTCCTTGTCGAGTTGGGTGTCGGGCAGGTTGAAGTCAAGCCGGCCCTTGCCGTCGCCGACCTGGCCGCCGGTCACGTCGCCCACGATGATCGAACACAGCACGTGCATGCAGGAGTGAATGCGCATCATGCGGTGGCGGCGGTCCCAATCGATCTTGGCGGTGACCTTGGCGCCCACTGCGGGCAGGGCGGCGCCTTCCTCGGGCACATGGACCACGTCCTCGTGATCGGCGCCTTTGCGCGCGTCGATGATGCGCAGCTCGCCGCCGTCCTCGAAATGCAGAGTCCCAACGTCGCCGGGCTGGCCGCCACCGGTGGGATAGAACACCGTGCGGTCGAGGCGTATACCGGTCTCGTCGACGGCGGTTACCGTGGCTTCGCAAGACTTCTGGTAGGCGTCGTCGCGAAAGATCAGTTCCATGGTTGCCTCACGTTCCTATACCTGCCCGCGCCAGCCAATCCGGTACCGGCAGGTCCTTCTCGCGCAGGAAGGCCGGGTTGAACAGCCGGCTCTGATAGCGGGTGCCGAAATCGCACAGCAGGGTCACGATGGTGTGCCCGGGGCCGAGGTGCTTGGCCAGGCGCACGGCGCCGGCCAGGTTGATGCCGCTCGACGCGCCCAGACAGAGACCTTCGTGCTCGAAGACATCGAACACCATGGCCACGGTCTCGGCGTCGGGGATGTGGAAGGCCTCGTCCACGGGCGCGCCTTCCAGGTTGCCGGTGATCCGGCCCTGACCGATGCCCTCGGTGATCGAGCTGCCCTCGGCCTTGAGTTCGCCGTGTTTGTAGTAGTTGTACAGCGCGGCGCCCGGCGGATCGGCGAGCGCGATGATGATGTCCGGGTCCTGTTCCTTGAGGTACATGCCGCCCCCGGCCAGGGTGCCGCCGGTGCCGATCGCCGAGACGAATGCGTCGACCTTGCCGTCGGTCTGGCGCCAAATCTCCGGCCCGGTCGATTCGAAGTGGCCCTGGCGGTTGGCGACGTTGTCGAACTGGTCGGCGAAGATCGCGCCATTGGGCTCGGTCGCGGCCAGTTCCTCGCCCAGGCGCCGGGCGACATGGACATAGTTTTCCGGATCGCGGTAGGGCTTGGCCGGGACCTCGCGCAACTCAGCGCCGGCCAGGCGCAGCATGTCCTTTTTCTCTTGGGACTGGGTATCCGGGATTACGATGATGGTGCGGTAACCGCGTGCCCGGCCGACCAGGGCCAAGCCGATACCGGTATTGCCTGCGGTGCCCTCGACAATCGTGCCGCCGGGCCGCAGCGTCCCCTTCTCGACGGCGTCCTTGACGATATACCAGGCGGCGCGGTCCTTGACCGAGCTTCCGGGATTGAGGAACTCGGCCTTGCCTAGGATCTCGCAGCCGGTCTGCTTCGAGAGCCGGTCGAGCCGGATCAGGGGCGTGTTGCCGATGGTGCCGATAAAGCCGTCGCGAAGGTCCATGAAAGGTAATCCCGAGATGGCGCTGTTCAGGCGAAAACCCATTCATATACGGGCCCGCGAGACTACCCGTGGACCCGGCCCGCGACAAGGCTGGGCAAGCTCCCGGGAGCCCGGGTCACGACCACTTTTTCTTGAGCCGCTGCCGGTTCAGCGCCAACCACTGCAGGGTGATGACCGTGCTGGCATTGTTGAATTCACTCATGGCCATGCGTTTCAGGGCTTCATCCAGCGGCAGCACGAAGGCACGAATGTCCTCGTGCTCGTGGGCCAACCCATGGATACCGCCGACGCCCGCGCTGTCGACCCAGCCACAAAACAGGTGGAGTATTTCGGAGCAGCCGCCCGGGCTCGGCATTACCGTTGCAATAGGCTCGAGTTCGGCGAGCTCGCAGCCCGCCTCCTCGATCGCCTCGCGGCGGGCCACCGCCTCCGGTGTTTCGCCAGCCTCCACGATGCCGGCCACCGGTTCGATCAGCCAGGGCTCGATCCCGGCCGCGTAGGCGCCGATGCGAAACTGCTCGATCAGCACGACGGCGTCACGCGCCGGGTCGTAGGGCAGCACCACCGTGGCGTGGCCGCGCTCGAACATTTCCCGGGACATGACCTCGGTCCAACCGCCGCCGAAACGCCTATGGCGCAGGCGGTAAACGTCGATATGAAAATAGCCGTCATAGGGCCTGGTTTTCTCGACTAGCTCGACGTCCTGCACGCGGTTGGGGGTCTCGGTCATGGTTCGGGAATCTCCGGCGGTTGATGCAATTGAAACGGACCTAGACTAACCCGAGATCGCGGACCACGGCACCCTTGTCTCCAGTCACGCCCCGTGCTGCCATGGTGGCTTCGCGAGAACCAATTGGGGACCAGGCGTCATGGCCGTCAAATCCGAGAAGCTGACATTCGAGGGCGCGGGCGGGGAAACCCTGGCGGCGCGGCTCGACCTGCCCGCGGGTGAGCCCCGGGCCTATGCCCTCTTCGCCCACTGCTTTACCTGTTCCAAGGATATTTTCGCCGCGAAGCGCATCGCGGGCGCGCTGGCCGAGGGCGGCATCGCCGTGCTCCGGTTCGACTTCACCGGTCTCGGTCATAGCGAAGGCGAGTTCGCCAACACCAACTTCTCTTCCAACGTCGACGATTTGGTTGCCGCGGCCGAGTATTTGCGCGCCAACCGGGCCGCGCCGAAGCTGCTGATCGGGCATAGCCTGGGCGGGGCGGCGGTGCTGGCCGCGGCGGCCCGGGTTCCCGAGGCGGTCGCGGTGGCGACCATCGGCGCGCCCTCCGATCCAGGGCACGTGGCCCACCTGTTCCGAGACGCCGAGGACGAGATCGCGGCCAAAGGCGAGGCGGAAGTCGATCTGGGCGGGCGGCGCTTCCGGGTCAAAAAACAGTTCCTGGACGATATCGCGGCCCAGAACCTGGAGCCGGCGCTCGGAGCCTTGCGCAAGGCGCTCCTGCTGTTCCACGCCCCGCGCGACGAGACCGTCGGCATCGACAACGCCGGGAAAATTTTCGCTGCCGCCAAACACCCGAAGAGTTTCGTCTCTCTTGACGACGCCGATCACCTGCTGAGCCGCAAGGCAGACGCGATTTACGTCGCCCAGGTCCTAGCGGCCTGGGCCGATCGCTACCTGGGGGCCGGGGCAGGGGCCGGGGCTGGGGCCGGGGCAGGTATGGAGCCGGCGCCGCCGCTAGTGGCCGATCCGGGTGGCGTCGCGGTTCGGGAACGGGACGGCGCGCGCTTCGCCCAGGAGATCGCCGCCGGACGCCACCGTATCGCGGCCGACGAGCCAGCCGACTATGGCGGCGACGACAGCGGGCCGACGCCCTACGATCTTTTGCTGGCGGGACTGGGCGCTTGTACGACCATGACGGTGCGCATGTATGCCGAGCGCAAGGGCTGGCCGCTGGAGCGGGCCGAGGTGCGACTCACGCACGAGAAGATTCACGCCCGGGATTGCGCCGACTGCGAGACTCGAGAGGGGCGCATCGACCGGATCGACCGGCGTCTGAAGCTGGAGGGGCCGCTCGACGCGGAGCAGCGCGAAAAGCTCCTGAAAATCGCCGGCAAATGTCCGGTTCACAGGACCTTGACCGGCGAGATCAAGATTAACACTGAACTTGTGTGATTGGACCTTCGGCGCGCGATGCGCGCCCGGGACCCGGGGTCGCTCCCAGCCTAGTGATTGTCGTGATCGCGCAACTAGCGGGTGACGGCGGCCCCTAAGGTTTGTTAGTCTTCGGACAAGGACCTGAAGAAAAAAACTGAATTCGCCGCCCATCCCGGAACGGGGCGGGCGGGGTGATAAATGGGAGGCGGCTCGAAGAGCCCACGATATCGAAAGGTCCTGGCCGTCGGCGGCGCGTGCCGCCGGGCGGTCCGCCGCGCGGGCTCGACGCTATGAACAGATATTCCGGGCAGAACATTCGCACCGGGCCGGCGTTTGACGTAGGTCCTGGGTGTCAGCCGGCCGAATCATTCGGACCTCGGGTTCCCGAAGGTCCAGGGTCCGGCTGGATGCTCTGATCGGGATGGGCATGCAACAGGGAGACGATTGATGACCGAGAAGTTCAAAGACATGGCCGGAAAGCGACTGCATTCCTTTATCCCGAAACTGCGCAAGGAATATCGCGAAGGCCAGATCGACCGGCGCGAGTTCCTGGCGCTGGCCACGGCGTTCGGCGCCACGACGGCCGCGGCCTACAGCATGATCGGGCTTGTGTCGCCGAACACCGCACGTGCTGCTGGCAAGAAAGGGGGCGTGCTCAACGTTTCCATGAGCGTTAAGGCGGTCGACGATCCGCGCATCTTCTCCTGGTCCGAGATGGGCAACGTCGGGCGCCAGATGTGCGAGAACCTGGTTCGCTATACGCGCGACTTCACTTTCGAACCGTGGCTGCTCGAGAGTTGGGAGGTCAACGACGACGCGACCGAATATGTCCTCAACGTTCGCAAGGACGTGACTTGGACCAACGGCGATGCGTTCGACGCCGACGATGTGGTGTTCAACATCTCGCGCTGGTGCGAAAAAGAAGTCGAGGGCAACTCGATGGCCGGCCGCATGGCCACGCTGGTCGATGCCAATACCAATAAGGCGTTGGCGGGCGCGATTCAGAAGGTCGACAGCCATACGGTAAAGCTCACGCTGCCGCGGCCCGACATCTCGATCATTCCCGGCATGGTCGACTATCCGGCGCTGATCGTGCATCGCGACTTCGAGAAGAACGGCGGCATCCTGTCGGGAAACCCGGTCGGCACCGGCCCCTTCGAGCTAGTTTCGCTCGAGGTCGGCACGCGCGCCGAGGTCAAGCGGCGCACGAACGGAAAGTGGTGGCGTGGCGAGGCCTATCTGGACGGTATCGTCTGGACCGACTATGGCACAGATCCGGCGGCCGAGGTCGCCGCCTTCGAGTCCGAGGAGATCGACACCAACTATCAAACGACGGCCGACTTCGTGGAGATTCTCGACAGCTTCGGGACCCTCGTGAAGTCCGAGGCGGTCACCGCCGCGACCATCTGCTGCCGGACCAACGTCAACAACAAACCTTACGACGACAAGCGGGTCCGGAACGCGATGCAACTCGCCGTTGACAATAATACGGTACTGCAGCTCGGTTACGGCGGTGCGGGCAAGTTGGCGGAAAACCATCACGTCTGCCCGATCCACCCGGAGTACGCTCAGATTCCACCACCCAAGCGTGACATCGAGAAGGCCCAAGCTCTCATGAAAGAGGCCGGGCAGATGGACTTCGAGCACGAACTGATCACGATCGACGACGACTTCCAACGGAACTCGGGCGATTCGATCGCGGCCCAGATGCGCGAGGCCGGTTTCAAGATCAAGCGGACCATCTTGCCGGGCTCCACCTTCTGGAACGACTGGACCAAGTATCCCTGGTCGATCACGACCTGGAACATGCGCCCACTCGGCGTGCAGGTTTTGGCGTTGGCGTACCGCACCGGCGAGGCCTGGAACGAAACCGCATTCAGCAACGCCGAATTCGACGCGGCGATGGGCGAGGCATTGAAGGTTGCCGATGCCGACAAACGCAGGGTCATCATGGAGAAATTGCAGACCCTCCTCCAGGATGGCGGCGTTCTCATTCAGCCCTACTGGCGTTCGCTCTACAAGCACAGTTCGCCGAAAGTGAAGAATGACGGCATGCATCCCACCTTCGAGCAACACTTCGGTGAGGTTTGGCTGGAGGGATAGCGGGTATTGTTGAGGGGCGAAGCCAGGCTTCGCCCCTCACACTCCTTCGGGGGTACCCGCCGCGGCTAATGGGGCGGACCGGCCAGGAGGCGTCATGGTAACCTTCATTATCCGCCGTTTGGGATTGATGATTCTGACGATGGTGTGCCTCACCTTCGCGGTGTTTTACCTCGTCAATCTCGAGCCCAATCTGCGCAAGCTTTCGATCAGCCAAACCAACATGCGGTCGAGCGATGAAATGATCGAGAGCTGGTTGGTCAACAACGGCTACCGCAAGCCGTTTTTCCAGCGCTACGGCACCTGGCTCGGGGTCTGGCCGATGACACCGGTCATCGATATGAGGACCGGCGAATCGGGGTCGCGCTTCTCGTATTGCAACGAACCCACGGAGCCGACCTTCGCGGGCGTCGCGCAGGGCAATTTCGGCTGTTCGACCAAGTTTCGAAAACCCGTCGCCGATCGCTTGGTACCGGCGCTCGGCCATACCGGCGTTTTAATGTTTTGGGTCATGATGACCATGGTGCCCGCGGCGCTCGTCATCGGCGTGCTCGCGGGCATGCGGGAAGGGTCGCGGTTGGATCGCAATCTGTCCGTGCTCTCCATTACCTCCACGGCCACTCCCGAATATGTATCCGGCATCGTCTTTACGGTTATTTTCGCGTCTTGGCTGGGCATCCTCAACGGCTCGGCCGCGACCGCGACCTCGAAGGGGGTGACCTTCTACAATTTCGCCCTGCCGGTCATGACCATGGCGATCTACGGCATGGGTTATATCGCACGCATGACCCGTGCCTCGATGGCCGAGGTGATGACCGCGCAATACATCCGCACTGCCCGCCTGAAGGGATTGAGCTTCCGTGTCGTGGTGGTCAAGCATGCGCTCAGGAATGCGCTGATCGCCCCGTTCACCGTGATCATGCTGCAATTTCCTTGGCTGCTGACCGGTGTTGTCATCGTCGAGGTGATGTTTCGCTACCAGGGTTTCGGCTGGCTTCTGGTCGAGGCGGCGGGCAACAACGACATCGACCTTCTGTTGGCCTGTTCGCTGGTGTCGGTGGTGGTCGTGCTGACCACCCAGTTGATCTCCGATATTGGTTACGCCTACCTGAACCCGCGCATTCGGGTCCAGTAGGAGAGCGCCCGTGAAAGCGGTTGGAAGTCTCGACATCGTCACCGGCATTCTCGGTAGCTTCTGGCCCGTCTGGCTGGCGATCGCGATCGTCATGAGCCTTAGTTGGACCTATCACCGCCGGCTCGGGCTCTATGGCCGAATTTACGAGAGCCCGCTTGGCGTCGCGGGCCTCTTCATCGTTCTGTTCTGGTTCTTCACGGCGGTGTTCGCGGATGTCGTTGCGCCCTTTGCACCGCTCGACCAGTTCGTGATGCTCAAGAACAAGCTGCCGGGTTCGATCGAGCCGGGATCCGGCTTGGTCCAGTACTTCGGCGGCGACAAGTTCGGCCGCGACGTGTTCAGCCGCATGGTCTACGGGAGTCAGATCGTTCTCGTCATCGCGCCCGCGGCGACGGCGTTCGCGGTCATGGTCGGGATTACGCTTGGATTGCCGGCGGGATACTACGGCGGACGCATCGACGCGTTTCTATCCTTCCTGGCGAACCTGGTCCTCGCGTTCCCGGTGATCCTTCTGTTCTACCTCTTGGTAACCCCCGGCATCCGCGAGACCGCACTGCCGAAGGTCATGGCGGGTTTGTTCTTTCTGTTCCCGATCGTCTTTTTCACCCTGCTCTTCGTGAGCCGCTTCAGGGAACGCCCCGACCGCCTCTGGGTCCAACTTTTCCTGGTGTTCGCCATTGGCGGGTGGGTCTACGCAAGCCTGGTGTTCGACGCCGATCCTTTCGGTGTCCTCAGCCTCGATCCCAACGAATTGAACATTTTCGTGGCGGTGGTCTTCGCTTCCAGCCCCGGCGTGTTCCGCATCGTGCGCGGTTTGACCATGGATATCGCGACGCGGGATTACGTCGCCGCCTCCCAGACCCGCGGCGAGGGCCCCTGGTACGTCATGTTGTGGGAGATCCTGCCGAACGCGCGCGGCCCGCTGATCGTCGATGCCTGCCTTCGGATCGGCTATACGACGATCCTGCTCGGGACGCTTGGCTATTTCGGTTTGGGCCTGGTTCCGGAAAGCCCGGATTGGGGCACGACCATCAAGGAGGGCAGCCGGCTGCTGCGCGCCTACGTCCATCCAGCGCTGCCACCCGCATTCGCGCTCATGTCGTTCGTGTTGGGTCTGAACCTATTGGCGGACGCGCTCCGCGAACAGTCGCTCAAGGACTGATGGAAACCGCGCGATGACAGAACCGATCCTCGAAATCGAAAATCTGAATATTTCGTTCTTCGTGCGTGCCGGGGAGATTCCCGCGGTCATGGATTTCTCCTGCACTGTCATGCCCGGCGAAACCATGGGGCTGGTCGGAGAATCCGGTTGCGGGAAGTCGACGGTCGCGCTCGGCATCATGGGCGATCTCGGCAAGAACGGTAGGGTGGTCGGGGGTTCCATCAAGTTCAAGGGCCGGGACCTGACGGCGATCTCCGACAAAGAATACCAGCATCTGCGCGGCAACGAGATCGCCATGATCTATCAGGAGCCGATGGCGTCATTGAATCCGGCGATGAAGGTCGGCCCGCAGCTGATGGAGGTCCCGATCCTCCACGAGGGCAAGACCAAGGCCGAAGCGGCAGATATGGCGATCGACATACTCGAGGCCGTGAAACTGCCCGACCCGAAGCGCCTGTTCGGATCCTACCCGCATCAGCTCTCCGGCGGTCAGCAGCAGCGGGTGGTCATCGCCATGGGTCTGCTGTCCAAACCGTCGCTGCTGCTGCTCGACGAGCCGACCACCGCGCTCGACGTGACGGTGGAGGCGGGTATCGTCGAGCTGATCAAGGAACTGGCCGAGGATTTCGGCACCTCCATGATCTTCGTGTCGCACAACCTGGGCCTGATCCTGGAGACCTGCAACCGCATCACAGTGATGTATTCCGGCGAAGCGGTGGAAACCGGCTCGGTCGATGAGGTCTTCGACAAGATGCGGCACCCCTATACCCAGGGGCTGTTCCGGTCGATTCCCTTACCGGGTGCGGACAAGACTACGCGGCCGCTGGTTTCGATTCCCGGTCAACTGCCGCTGCCCCACGAGCGTCCCACCGGCTGCAACTTCGGGCCCCGCTGCGAGCATTTCCAGGCCGGGACCTGCGACGCCCGGGAGCTTCATATGCAGCCCGCCGGCGACACCGATCGGCACATGACCCGTTGTGTCAGGATTGCGGAGATCGACTGGGATGCGGCGCCGACGATCACGGAAAGCCATGAGGCGGTGAAGCTGGGCCCCACGGTGTTGAAAATCGCCGAACTCAAGAAGCACTATGAGGTGTCGGCAAACGCCATTTTCGGTGGCGGCGAGAGCCGCACGGTCAAGGCGAACGAATCGATATCGCTGGACGCCCGGGAGGCGGAGACGGTCGCTATCGTGGGCGAATCGGGCTGTGGCAAGTCGACGCTCGCGAAAGTGCTCCTCGGGCTCGAAACCAAGACCGGCGGTGCGGTCACGCTCGATGACGTCGAGATTGGATCGGTCGGAATCGCCGAACGCAGCCCGGATACCGTCGCTTCGATCCAAATGGTGTTCCAGAACCCCTTCGATACCCTGAACCCAAGTCAGACCGTCGGGTCGCAAATCGTTAGAACTCTTGAAAAATTCAGGGTTGGGAATAGTGTTGCGGAACGTACCGGGCGGATGCTCGAGCTGCTCGATCTGGTCAAACTGCCCAAGGAGTTCGCGAAACGGATGCCACGGCAGCTCTCCGGCGGCCAGAAACAGCGCATCGGCATTGCCCGAGCCTTTGCCGGGGAGCCCAGGGTAGTGGTCGCCGACGAACCGGTCTCCGCCCTGGACGTTTCGGTGCAAGCCGCGGTCACCGAACTGCTGATGGAGATTCAACGCTCGTCGCGGACCACCTTGCTGTTCATCAGCCACGATCTCTCGGTGGTCCGCTATCTGGCCGACCGGGTGGTGGTCATGTACCTGGGTCACGTCGTCGAGAGTGGTACCACCGACGAAGTTTTCGCGCCGCCCTACCACCCCTATACCGAGGCGCTACTCTCGGCGGTGCCGATTGCCGACACCTCGATCGAGAAAAAACGGATCATCCTCGAGGGCAATTTGCCCAGCGTTTTGGACCCGCCCAAGGGTTGTCCCTTCAATACCCGCTGCCCGCGCCACCGCGGCACGATCTGCGAGACCGAGCGTCCGCCCGAGGTCGAGCTCAGCACCGGTCACATGATCGCCTGTCACATGCCGCGCGACGAGCTCGAGCAGATGGAGCCGGTCATCGTTCTGGCGAAAAAGGACCCGCCGGCGGCGGAGTAATGCATGATGCCGGCAGGGGCGCGGGGGCGGCGCGGGGGCGGCGCGGTGGGGGCTCGGGGGGCCGGTTTTTCTTGCGCTTGTATTCGAAAAACCCCTGTGGGGCTTAGGGCGATTTTAACGCCCCGATGCTCTATTGACGGGCAGCGGATTTGACGGGCAGTGGATGGCCTTCCCATTTTGGGGCGACCCCGGCCTCGGCCCGAGATCTCCAAAACTCGGGTCTCGGCGACTCCGGCGTTTCTGCTACCTTCGTTTTGGCGAGAAGTAATAGGGAGACCTGTCGTGAGACGTGTGTTCCTTGGCATCGCGTTCTTCGTGCTGCTGGGCGCCCAAGCCCAACCCGCCTTCCAGGACGGATTGCTCGCCTATCATCGTGGCGATCATGCGGCCGCCATGGAAATTTGGCGGCCGCTCGCCGAGCGCGGCGAATCCTCGGCTCAATACATGGTGGGTTACCTCTATGCCCGGGGCGAGGGCGTCGTAACGAATTCCGGCAAGGCCGCCAGTTGGTACCGCAAAGCCGCCGACCAAGGCGATCCCGACGCCCAGCTCAACCTGGGCCTGTTGTACGTGAACGGCCAAGGCGTCAAGAAAAGCTATGTCTCGGCCTACAAGTGGTTCGCGCTGGCCTATCTGATCTATCCCGAGGGCGAATACCAGGACGATGCGTTTCGCAACCGGGAAAACGTCGGCGCCCTCATGTCCGCGGAGCAGATCGATAAGGCGGAGCGCCTAGTCCGGCGCTGGAAGCCGAAGACCAACTAATCCGAGATCGCCACCGAGTGCGTTCACGCAGGTTTTGGCGCCGGCGGATTGCCGGGCACCGGCATACCCTGGAGCGTGGGGTGGCAACGCAGATACTGAGCCGGATAGGCTGCCTGGGCGCCCAACGCCTCGGCGGCGTGCCAGGGCCAATGGGGATCGTAAAGCATACCCCGGCCGAGGGCGATCATGTCCGCCTGGCCGCTGCGCAGGATGGTCTCGGCCTGGCGCGGCTGGCTGATCTGACCAACCGCCATGGTCGCAATGCCCGCGCCGCGCCGGATCTCGGCGGCGAAGCCGGCTTGGTAACCGGGTCCGGCCTCGATCTTCTGGTCGGCGGAGGAGCCGCCACTGGAGGCGACGATGTAGTCGCAGCCGCGCGCCTTGAGCGCCTCGGCATAGGCGACCGAGCCCTCTATGTCCCAGGCGCCCGGGACCCAATCGGTGGCCGACAGCCGCAGACCCAGCGCCCGCTCGCGGGGCCAAACGGCGCGGACCGCCTCGAAGACCTCGAGCGGGAAACGCAAGCGGCCCGCCAAGTCGCCGCCGTAGGCGTCGTTGCGGCGGTTGCTGATCGGCGAGAGGAACTGGTGCAGCAGGTAGCCATGGGCGCTATGGATTTCGATCAAATCGAAATCGAGCCGCAAGGCGCGCTCGGCGGCCTTCACGAAGATCTGCTTGATTCGCGCCAGGCCGTCTTGGTCGAGCGCGGCCGGTACGTGCCAGCCCGGCCCGTAGGGTTCGGCCGAGGGGCCGACCGTGTCCCAGCCATCCTCGGTGTCCGGCGGCAGCGGCTTGCCACCGCGCCACGGCAGATCGGTGGAGGCCTTGCGTCCGGCGTGGGCGAGTTGAATGCCGATCTTGGCGCTGCCGTAATCCCGGCAGAAGCGGACCACTCGCGCCAGCGCCGCCTCGTTTTCGTCGGAATAGAGCCCGACGCAGCCCGTCGTGATGCGGCCGATCGCCTCCACCCCGGTCGCCTCGACCATGACCAGGCCAACGCCGGAGACCGCAAACTGCCCCAGGTGCATGACGTGCCAATCCCCGACCGTGCCCTCGCGGGCGGTGTATTGGCACATCGGCGAAACCACGATGCGATTGGACAGGTTCACTCCGCCGAGGGTGATAGGGGTAAACAGCTTGCTGGTCATGACTCCCCACAGAAATATTGTGTGTATTAGAATCGCGGCGGGAGCTTATGGCATCATCGCCGCCGGGGCCAGGTCGAGGATCGGGATCACGCCCAAAACCCGGGACGCGACCGAAACCACTCGATTAACCGTCTGTTTTTCATAAAAAATTAGCCCGAATCGGCTAACCTCCGAGCGGTTTTTTGAGGGAGTCCTAGAGATGATCGGGATCGTTGTCTTCCTGGCCGTAATCGGCGTTGCCGCCGGCTACGCGGTATGGAACGACCGCCGCAAACCCTGGCGCGATCCCGTGCCCGAGCGCCGGGAGCCGCGAATCCCCTTGGGTTAGGTGGAGCTTCGATTTTTAGGCGCCTCAGTCGTAGGCGCCGATCACCATCTGGTCGTGATCGATGACCGCGCCGGTCATGATCCCGGAATCCGCCGACAACAGAAACAGGGCCAGGCGCGCCACGTCGTCCGGCTTGATCAGGCGGCCGAACGGTTGCGCCGCCTCGGCGCGCGCCAGCCAATCTTCGTCCTGTCCCTCGGCGCGCTGGACCTGGTCTTCGTTGGGGGTGTCGGTCCAGCCGATATTGATGGCGTTGACCCGGATCCGGTCGCTCCTGAGGCCATGGGCCAAATTGCGGGTGAGCACGGAAAGCGCGCCCTTCGAGGCACTGTAGGGGACCAGCTTTGGCTGGCCGCCGTGGCTCGACATAGTGACGATATTGACGATGCGGCCCGCGATGCCTTCGCGGCGCATGATCCGGACCGCGTCCTGAATCAGGAAGAACGGCGCCCGGGTATTGACCGCGAAGATCCGGTCCCAGAGCTCCGGTGTGGTGTCCTCGAGGGTGCCCCGGTCGGTAACGCCGGCGGCGTTGACCAGGCCGTCGAGGCGGCCAAATGTCCGGTCCGCGGCGGCGACGACGCGGCGGCAGGTGTCGACCTCGGCCAAGTCGCCGGTGACCAGCACCGGTTCGGCGCCCGCCGCGGCGAGATCGGCCGCGATGGCCTCGCCGCGGGCCGTATCCCGGCCGGCCACGACGATGCCGGCGGCGCCGCGCCCGGCCAGGCGGCGGGCAATCGCCGCGCCGATGCCCTGGGTCGCCCCGGTGACCACGTAGACCCCGCCGGCGAGGTCGGCTTGGCTGTTCCAGTCCCCGCCGATCATGGCCCCGGTCATGATACTAGTTCAATTCCCTCGGCCAGGGCCCGCATCGCCGGCGCGAGGGGCTTGCCCGAAGCGATGACCCGGGCGCCGCGGGTCAATCCCTCATCGGCAAAAATGTCGCTGCACCAGCCGCCCGCGCCCTCGACCAGGGCGACGCCGGCGCAGCTGTCCCAGGTGTTCATGTGGTCTTCGTAATAGCCGATGTAGCGGCCGGCGGCGACATAGGCGAGGGACAGCGCGCCGCTGCCGGAGCGATGGTGGATGCCGCCGGCGCGCAACAGGCGTTCGAGCACGGCCAGTGTCTCCTCGATCGGGCGCCGGAGCGAGATACCGACCTCCACCATGCCCTCGCCGAAGCCGGAAGCCTCGTGGACCCGGATCAGTTGCCCGTTACAAAACGCGCCCAGTTCCGGGCCGCCGGTGAAGGTCTCGCCCATGACCGGATCGTCGATCACGCCGAGCGCCATTCCAGTCTCGCCGGTCATGCCGATCGAGACGCACCAACTGGGGATGCCGGCGAGGAAACACTGGGTGCCGTCGATCGGGTCGACGATCCAGATCGGGCCGCCACCGTTGCCCCCCTGGTCACTCCCCGGGGCGCCCACCTGGGGGCCCACCGGGGCGCCATCATCGCCGCCCTCCTCGCCGATCACCCGTTCGCCCGGGAAGGCGGCCCCTAGGCGGTCCCGAATCAGGACTTCGACCGCGCGGTCCGCCTCGCTGACCAAGTTCTGAGGGCCCTTGGCCTCGATCTGCAACCGGTCCCGCTGGTCGAACCATTTCCGGGCCAGGGTTCCAGCTTCGCGCGCGATCTGTTCGGTGACCGCCAGGCGCCGGGTCAATTCCGCAAGGTTCACGGGGTCTCTCCGTTTGATTTCATGGGTTTAGGTTTGTTAATGTGGTCTTACAGCCACTGGATGCACAGGGAATCATTGAATTGCCTACGATTTAGTGGTGCTATTCTACAGATTGACTCCAACCATGACAGCCGGGCAAGACGAACCCAATACGGCGGTGGGGTCACAAACCGAGGGAGGTCCAAAGGAATGCTGAAGAGAAGCTTTGTCGCGGTTGCCGCGACGGTCGTTGCCCTGGCCACCATGACGACTCTGGCGCAGGCGGCGGAAAAATTAACCCTGTACTGCAGCCCGCAGATCGAGTGGTGCAACTTGATGGTCGAGGCCTTCGAGAAGGAGACCGGCATCAAGGTCGCCATGACCCGCAAGAGTTCCGGCGAAACCTTCGCCCAGATCAAGGCCGAATCGCGCAATCCGAAGGGCGACGTCTGGTGGGGCGGTACCGGCGACCCGCATCTTCAGGCGGCCGAGGAAGGCCTGACCCAGGCCTATGATTCGCCGATGCGGGGCGAGCTGCAAGACTGGGCGATCACGCAGTCGGATTCGGCCAACGGCAAGACCATCGGCATCTACGCCGGTGCGCTCGGCTACGGCTATAACACGGAATTGCTCGAGAAGAACAACCTGCCGGTGCCGAAGTGCTGGGCCGACCTGATCAAGCCGATTTACAAGGGTCACGTCCAAATGGCGAACCCGAACTCCTCGGGCACCGCCTACACGACGCTCGCCACCATCGTGCAGATCCTCGGAGAGGACGGCGGCTTCGATTTCATGAAGGCCCTGCACAAGAACATCAACACCTACACGAAATCCGGCTCGGCGCCGATCAAGGCAGCGGGCCGCGGCGAGAACACCATCGGCATCGTGTTCCTGCACGACGTCGTCACGCAGACCGTCAAGGGCTTCCCGATCGTCGCCGTCGCGCCCTGCGAGGGCACCGGATACGAAGTCGGCTCGATGAGCATCATCAAGGGTGCGCGCAACCTGGAATCGGCCCAGAAGTTCTACGACTTTGCCTTGGGCAAGGCGATCCAGGAGCGGGCCAAGGAAGCCAAGGCCTATCAGGTGATGTCGAACAAGGCCGCGGTGCCGCCCAAGGAGGCGCCGAAGCTCGAGGACATCAAGCTGATCGACTACGACTTCAAGAAGTACGGTTCCTCGGCCGAGCGCAAGCGCTTGCTGGCTAAATGGGACGCAGAGGTCAAGTCGCTGGCGAAATAGCCGGCGCTTTGCGACTTTCGTCGATGGGTGATTCCGGACTCGGCCCGCAAGGGCCGGGTCCGGGAGCGCTCTCGATGGCGGTTTGACCGGCAAACCAATCTCATGACCCGCAAACCCGTTCTTCTCTGGCAACTTATCGGGCTGTTCGGGCTCGTGGCGCTGCCCTGGTACGCCATCGAGGACGGGTTTTGGAATTTCGAGTGGCTGTTCGATGGCTATCCCTTCGACAGCGATTATGCACCGCTTCTATTTCTGATATTGCAGGGTGAGGCACCCTGGTTGTGGCCGACCGTGGCGTTCCTTGCGGCCTCGGCCTATGCCTTGCGGTGCGACAAGATCGATCCCGCCTATGCCAAGGCCTTGCTGGTGGCTGGCGGCGGCGGCTTCTTCTATGTACTGCTGCAAGGCTTCACCATCGGCATCGACGG
Source organism: uncultured Acidimicrobiia bacterium (assembly GCA_964194965.1). GTDB lineage: Bacteria > Pseudomonadota > Alphaproteobacteria > Kiloniellales > J153 > JACZVL01. The sequence goes on from CAXMQD010000089.1 coordinate 17,345, forward strand.
CTGGGAATACCAGATTCTGAACGAGTTGTTCGGACCGATGGAGCGCCAGTACGGCATGGGCTACGGCGCGCTCCTGATCATGGGGGGACTGTTCTTCCTGTTCACTCAGGGCCTGGCTGCGCGCGGCGCGGTCAATGGCGATGTCTTCGTGGTCGGATCGATCGGACTGATCGTCGCGGTGGTGGCGATATTCATCTTCTTTCCGGTTAGCCGGATCCTGATCAGCGCGATCCAGGACAACGAAGGCGTCTATTCCCTCACGGAGTTTGCCGCAAAGTTGTTCAGCGCGAAGATTTGGGGCCTGCACTGCCTTGAGGATTCGCGCGGCTGCGGCGTCGCCTGGAACTCCTTCGTGCTGGCGGTTGCGGTCGGATTCGGCTCGACGCTGCTCGGCCTCGCATTCGCGTTGATCGCGGTCCGTACCGGTTTTCGTTACAAGCGCGCGTTACGCGCCTTGACCGTTCTGCCGATTATCACGCCGCCGTTCGTGATCGGGCTCGCGCTTATCCTGTTGCTCGGACAGTCCGGCGCGGTTACGACCTTTCTCGAGTGGTCCCTTGGCATCCACCCAAGCCGCTGGATTTACGGTTTCACGGGCGTCTGGCTGGCCCAGATGCTGGCCTTCACGCCGATCGCCTTCCTGGTCCTGATCGGGGTCGTACAAGGTGTCAGCCCCTCGATGGAGGAGGCGGCGCAGACCCTGCGGGCGGACGGCTGGACGACCTTCACCACGGTCTCGCTGCCGTTGATGCGCCCGGGATTGGCCAACGCTTTTTTGCTCGGATTCATCGAGAGCATGGCCGACTTCGGCAATCCGATGGTGCTGGGCGGCAATTTCGTGGTGCTGTCGACCGAGATCTTCTTCGCCATCGTCGGCGCCCAGAACGATCAGGGCCGCGCCGCGGTATTGGCGATCGTGCTGCTCACCTTCACGCTGATCGCGTTCTGGCTCCAACGCGTGTGGCTCGGCCGCAAGTCCTACGTGACCGTAACCGGCAAGGGCGACGCCGGCGTTCCCGTCGCCCTGCCGAAGCGGCTCAACTGGCTGGTGTTCGGCACGGCGTTGCCCTGGGCGGCGATGACCGCGGTGATCTACGCGATGATCATGTTCGGTGGGTTTGTCAAGATTTGGGGCCTCGACCATGGCCTCACCCTGAAGCACTACATCGACGCTTTCGGAGTCACGGTCGGCGATCATGGGTTGGTGTGGTTTGGCGGGGCTTGGAACTCGTTCTGGACCACCATCGGCATCGCCGCGGTTTCGGCGCCGCTAACCGCCGGACTGGGCCTGCTCGCCGCCTATCTGCTGGTGCGCCAACGCTTCTCGGGCAAGAACGCTTTCGAGTTCGGCACCATGCTGAGCTTCGCGATCCCGGGCACGGTGATCGGCGTCAGCTATGTCCTGGCGTTCAACGTGCCGCCCTTCGAATTGACCGGGACCGGGGCGATCCTGGTGATCTCCTTCATTTTCCGAAACATGCCGGTCGGCGTGCGCGCGGGCATCGCCTCGATGTCGCAACTCGATCCAGCGCTCGACGAGGCCTCCCTCACGCTCGGCGCCAATTCCTGGAAGACGGTGCGGCGGGTCATTATGCCGCTGCTGCGCCCGGCCATCCTGGCCGCCATGGTCTACAGCTTCGTGCGCGCCATGACCGCGGTCAGCGCGGTAATTTTCCTGGTCAGCGCCGAATACGATATGGCGACGTCTTATATTCTGGGCCGTGTCGAGAACAACGACTACGGTATCTCGATCGCTTATTGTTCGGTGTTGATCCTGGTCATGTTCGCGGCCGTCGGGCTGTTCCAGCTCATCATCGGCGAACGGCGTATCGGCCGGCGAACGCGCGACAGCGAGCCGGCGCCGGTGGCGGTCTTGGGGGCGTAACGGAGGGTATGGGAGCGCGATGAGCAGCAACTTCGGCGGCCAGGCCGCATCGGTACGCTTTGAAAACGTAACCAAGGCCTTCGGCGATGTCGTCGCCGTCGACAATGTCTCCTTCGAAATCGAAGCCGGCAAATTGGTTACCCTGTTGGGCCCCAGCGGCTGCGGCAAGACCACCACGCTGCGCATGATCGCGGGCCTGGAGATGGTGACCCGGGGCCGCATATTTATCGGCGACCGGGAGGTGACCCCGCTACCCGCGACCGACCGCGACGTCTCCATGGTGTTCCAGTCCTACGCACTCTTCCCCCACATGACCGTGATCGAGAACGTGTCCTACGGCTTCGTGGTTTCGGGCATGCGCAAAGCGGAGGCGCAGGAGCGGGCCCGCCAGGGCTTGGATCTGGTTGGCCTCAATGGCTACGACGACCGCCTGCCGAGCGAGCTTTCCGGTGGCCAGCAGCAACGCGTCGCGGTCGCCCGGGCGCTCGTGCTGGAGCCCGAGGTCCTATTGTTCGACGAGCCGCTTTCCAACCTCGACGCCAAATTGCGCCGCCGGGTGCGCGAGGAGATTCGCGAGATTCAGCGGTCCCTCGATCTGACCACGGTCTACGTCACCCACGACCAGGAGGAGGCGTTGGCCGTGTCCGACAAAATCATCGTCATGCGCAACGCCGAGATCGCCCAGGAGGGCGCGCCGCGCGACCTCTACGAGCGGCCGAGCAACGTCTTCGTGGCCGACTTCATTGGCGACGCCAACCTGGTCGAGGCCGAAGTCCGGGGCGTCGAAGGCGACACCGCTACGGTGTCCATCGGCACGGTCGAGATCGAACTGCCGGCGCGTGATATCGCTCCCGGGCCGGCCAAGGTGGCGATCCGACCCGAATCGGTGCACCTCTCCGATCCGGGCAACGGCCTTGCCGGGGAAATCGTCAAGGCCGCCTATCTCGGCGACCATCTCGAATACACCGTGTCGACACCGGTCGGCGAACTCTTTGTAATCGACAACTCGGTCGAAGCG
>CAXMQD010000090.1:0-4748 GCA_964194965.1 uncultured Acidimicrobiia bacterium
TGCGGAGAACCTCGATCTTTCGCGGATCAACCCGTCCGGATTGAAGTGGTGAACGCAGTAATGCGCCCAGGTATCTTCGAACGCCATCTCGATATCGCCGGTCACCGAGGTCGTGCCTTGTCCGATTTCCGCGTAGGTAAACTCGAAACTGCCGCTCGGGCGCGCCAGTGCGATATGGAACGGTTGACCATTGAACTCGTTGATGATCGGCTTGCCGCTGCTCTTCATGACACCCGGTATGTCGACCCTTGCGGTTCTGAGTTCGAAGTTCGCCTCGAGGTCGATCGGCAGGAACAGCGTCTCGCAAAACTCCGAGCAGGTGGACGCGAAGACCGAGAAATGATTGCTCAAGGGGGCGCATGCCTCGCCTGAGACAATGGTTTCAAGCGCGCGCCGTTGAGCTTCATCCGCGCGCTCGTCGATAACGATCTGGCGCCGGCCGTTTCCCTCCGCGATTTCGCCGGGCCACTTGTAAAGCGCCGCCCAGTTCAGGCCCACGAGCGGTATGTCGTTGAAGTGGCCTTCAACGACGTTGCCGACGAAGGCCGACTGACAGTAGCCATAGGTGCTCGGCAAGTTGAACTGGCAACCGCAATTCACAGCACAATTGCAGTTATCGTAAGTTTCGCTTTTGAATACCCATTGATCCGTCATTCTCGTGATCCTCCTCCAGCCGGCAGGAACCAGCGCTCCCTTGTGGGTTTACGGTTAGATCATTGGGGGCCCTCACGATGAACGACTCAAGCCTACTAAGACGGCAGCACAAATGGCCGCGAGCCGCCATTGTGTGACTTCCTCATGCAATTCCGGCACTCAAAGGAATTGCTTCGCGATAATAGAAAAGATTGAGCGCATCCGCCATAATTTCACGGAAACGTGAAACCAGGCCGATTACAACAGGGCCTGGATTTCGGCCATGAGGTCCGCCGGCACGGTCAGGCCGTCGGCAATGGCCTGGCGGCGGCGCGCCTGTTCCGCCTGCCCGGGCAGCATCACCGGCCGGGCCGGATCGGCCGGCGGCGTGGTCACAATGATGTCGCGGAACCGTGTCATGGCTTCGGCGAAGGCGTCTTTTCCGACCAGCCGGCTGGGATCGAGAAGCACGAAAAAGTGTCCGACGTTCGACGGTCGTTCCGGATCGTCGGCCCACGAAGAAATACCGCTGAGGAACTGCGCGCCGCTCAGCGCGCCGCACAGAATGTCGATCGCCTGGCTCATGCCGGCGCCTTTGTGCCCGCCCATGGGGGATAGAAACCCCGCGAGCGCGGCGGCGGGATCGGTCGTCGGGCGCCCGCCATCGTCGACCGCCCAGTCCGCGGGAATGGGCGCGCCGGCCGCCAGCGCCGCGCGAATCTTGCCGCGGGCGGCGACGCTCATGGCCATGTCGAGCAGAAAATGCGCGCCCTCCGCGACCGGCGCCGCGATACAGATCGGATTGTTGCCGATCCGGGCCTCGGCCCCGCCCCAAGGCGGCATCGTGGTCGAGGCATTGGTGCCACCGATGAAGACATGACCGGCTTCGGCGGCCTTGAGTCCGTAGGGCATCAGCGCGCCGCAGTGATTGGAATGCCGGCAGCCGACATAAGCGATGCCGGTTTCCGCGGCCATCTCGAGGGCGGTATCCAGGGCGCGCGCGGCGACGGCCGTGCCGGTCGCGTTGCCGCCATCGACCAGGGCCAGCGAGGGCGCGCGTCGCTCGACCGCGATCCGCCCCTTGGCATCGATGCCGCCAATGCGAAGACGCTTGGCATAGGCCGGAACGCGAATTAGCCCGTGGGTCGCAATCCCCATCGACTCGGCATCGACTAGCGGCCAAGCGGACGCGGCGGCATCCGCCTCGCTCATGCCCAACGAAACGAACAGATCGATGGATAACCGGGTTGCGGCCTCCACTGGAAGGATCAGGGTTTTCGACAAAGTTTCCACCTCATTGTTATCGGCCGCCGCAGTATCCGCTACGACTGATAGGATCGAAAAGTCTTTTTCTCAACCCCTGACACTCTAGACTCGGCCGGTCGCGCGCGGGTCCGAATCCCGATGCTTTCTGGCCGCTACCCCCTGGTCAGGGCGCCCGTGAAACGGCTATCATGGCCGATATCGTCGCGAGGGAGGGTGAACGCCATGGCCTCGATACTCGGTGGATTTCTGCGTCGGCTGACCGGCGGTGGTGACGAGGACGCCGAGGGTTCCGGCGCCGCGGCCGGGCCGGCGATGGCGTACAACGGCTATACGATCCAGCCGGCGCCGCGGCGCGATCGCGGGCAGTGGCTGACCGCGGGCACGATCTCCAAGGACTTTCCGGACGGCCCCAAGTCGCAATACTTCGTGCGCGCCGAAACCCACGCCAGTCCGGATTTGGCAAGCGAGTTCGCGGTCGTCAAGGCCAAGCAGATCATCGACGAGCGCGGCGATCTGCTGTTCAAAGACTACGCCCCGCCGCCGCCGAAGGATTAGGCCGGCCCCGCCCCGCCCTCACGCCTTCGGCAGCAAGGGGTGGTGATCCTCGATGAAGCCGGCGACGGCGCCGAGCAGGGCGTCGGTTTCGGCGTCTCCCATGGGGAGCGACAGCGCCATCATGCCGCGCGGCGAGAGGTAGATGCCGCGCTCCAACATGGCCAGGTGGAACAGTTGTTTGAGCCGCGGGTCCTCGCCTTCGAGATCGCTGGGCCGCGTAATCGGACCGGGGCGGAAGTGGATGCACAGGATCGAGCCCAGGCCGCTCGCGGTCATCGCCAGCGCGCGCCCCTGGCCGGCTCCCTCGAAAGTGGCTTGAAGCGCCGCGCGCAAGGTATCGCCGCGGGCGTTCAGCGCCTCCAGCGCCGCCGGGCTCAGCACCTCGGTCAGGCCCGCGTAGCCGGCCGCCATGGTGAGCACGTCGTTGTTGAAGGTGCCGGCGTGGAATAGGCGGTCGGGCCGGGCCGGGTCGAAGCGGTCCATGATCTCGGCGCGCCCGCCGAAGGCACCGAACGAGGAACCGCCGCCGAGGTATTTGCCCAGGGTGGTCAGGTCCGGAATTACGCCGAGCGCGGCCTGCAGCCCACCCGGCGAGAGCCGCGAGGTAATGACCTCGTCGAACACCAAGAGGATGCCGTGGCGCGCGGTCTCCCGGCGCAGCATTTCGAGAAAGCCGGGCGTGGCCGGGATGCAACCGCCCGCCCCCAACATGGGTTCGAGGATCACCGCGGCCAGGTCCTTGCCATGGGCGGCGATCTGGGCCTGGGTCGCCGCGATGTCGTTGTAGCGCCCCATGACCATGGGAAACGGCACATTGAGCGGCGAGCCGCCGTGGCCGAAAATCAAGAAGCCGCCGTGGTAGGCTTCCTCGAAGGCCAACACCTTGCCGCGCTTGGTGACCGCGCGCGCGAGCGACAGCGCCATCAGATCGGCCTCGGAGCCGGAGTTGCAGAACCGGATCCGCTCCATCGAGGGGAAGCGCGCGCAGAGTTCGGCGGCGAGCTTGGCCTCATGCAGGTTGGGCGCGCCCAGGACCACGCCATCGTCGAGCGCGGCGGTCATGGCGGCCACGATCGCCGGATTGGAATGGCCGTAGAGCCCGGCGGAATACTCGCCCAGAAAATCGATGTACTCGGCGCCGTCCAGGCTCTGGATGCGGCAGCCCCGGCCGCGCGTCACGGTCAGCGGACAGGGCGCGTAGTGCAGAATCGAGCGGGTGTTGCCGCCGGGCATGCTGGCCTTGGCGGCCTCGTGCCGGGCGACCGATTCGGGATTGGCGTCGAGGTAGCGGCGCTCGGCCTCGGCCAGCGCGGTATCGAGATCGAGGTTGCGTCTGGTGTCTTCAACGGCCGCCATGCCGGTCCCCCAGGGCTACGCGTGTTCGGATACTCTCGAACGATCATAGCGCGCCCGCGGCCGGCGGCAAAGCTGGGTCGGGCCGGATGAGAGACCGAACGGCCGAGTTTTACGTGGCCCCTACCGGCGGCGCCGTGCCACATTAGGCAAATGTCCCCTGCCCCCACCGCTCCCCACGAATTCAACGCCGAAAAGCACCGGGTCCTGAGCGAGGTCTTCGGCTTCGAGGCCTTCCGGCCCGGCCAGGAGGCGGTGGTGGACGCGATTCTGGCGCGCCGCAACGCGCTCGCGATCATGCCCACTGGCTCGGGCAAGTCGCTCTGCTTTCAGGTCCCGGCCCTGGTGCTGGGCGGGCTCACCGTCGTGGTCTCGCCGCTGGTGGCGCTGATGCAGGACCAGGTCGCCGCGCTCCGGCTCGCCGGGGTGCGCGCGGAGACCATCAATTCCGGGCGCGAGCGCGCCGAGAACGTCGCCGCCTGGCACCGGGTCGCGAGCGGCGAGGCCGAGCTGCTCTACCTCTCGCCCGAACGGCTCATGACCGAGCGCATGATCGCGGCGCTCGCGCGCCTGCCGGTGACCCTGTTCGTGGTCGACGAGGCCCACTGCATCTCCCAGTGGGGCCCGGCGTTCCGGCCCGAATACGCGGAGCTGGCGCGGCTGCGCGAGCTGTTCCCGGAGGCGCCACTGGCCGCCTTCACCGCCACCGCGGATGCCGCGACCCGAAGCGAGGTCGTGGAGCGGTTGTTCGGCGGCGAGGCCGAGACTTTCATCCACGGCTTCGACCGGCCCAACATCCAGCTCTCGGTGGCGCTCAAGCGCGACTGGAAGAAACAACTGCTGGCGTTCGCGGCCGAACACCGCGGCGAGAGCGGCATCGTCTATTGCCTGTCGCGCAAGAAGACCGAGGCGACGGCGCTGTTGCTCGAGCGGCACGGCAT
>CAXMQD010000091.1:0-2187 GCA_964194965.1 uncultured Acidimicrobiia bacterium
GATTTTCCGCTCGGGCATCGAGGCGGTTCCCACCGCAACCCGCGAAGCCGCCGATTCCTTGGGCTATACCCGGCTCAAGTCGTACACTCACATCATCTTCCCACTGGCGTTCCGGGTCTGCCTGCCGGCGCTCAACAACAATCTCGTCAATCTACTGAAGACGACGACGCTCGCCTACGGCATCGCGGTGCCAGAAATGATGTACACCGCCAACCAGATCTGGTCCGACAATGTCAACGTGTCGGAGATGATGATCGTTTTGTTCGTCTTTTACGTCGGCCTGGTATCGGTGCTCGTCTATGGCATGAACAGGTGGGAACGTAAGATGAAGATCCCGGGGTACGGCTGATGGCTACGGCGACGGTCATGCGTGAATTCGCGATCTCCGGTACCAATGGCTCCGGTACCAATGGCGCCCGCACAAATGGCGCGAAGCGAAGCGAATTGCCGGTGCTGTTGCCCTTGGCCACGCGGTCCCGGCGGGCGGCGGCGATCGAGCGCCGCGACGGCGGCTATCATCTCAACCTGCAGCCGCGCCACGCCATCTGGGTTGTGATACTCTTCGTCGCCGCCTGCGGCGCCGCCCAGGCCGCCACCCCGGCGGGATTGATCAGCCCCGTGGATGCGCTGATCAAATGGTCTGGATTTATCCTCTGGGGACCCGAGGGTGGGTTGACCGGCTTTGCCCTCAACCTGATCATCAGCTTTTTCGCCATGTTGATCGGCACCGTCGCCGGCGCCGCCTTGGGCCTGATGCAGGTATCGTTGCTGTTGCCGGTACGTCAGGGATCGTGGCTGGTCACCCAATTTTTCCGCAATTCGCCGTGGCTGGTGCTGCTGTTCACGATCATGCTCCTGTTCCCCTTCGAGATCGACCTCAATCCCATCGGTATACCCTTGATCATCCCGGTGCCGGACTGGATGAAGGCGGTGGTCGGGTTCTCGCTACCGGTGATGGCCAATATCTCGGAAATCGTACGCGGCGCCGTACGGTCGCTGCCCAGCGGTCAATGGGAATCGGCCGAAAGCCTGGCCTTCACCCGGCGCCAGACTATGTGGATGATCATTCTGCCCCAGTGCGTGAAGCGCATGATCCCGCCATGGATCAACTGGTACTGCATCCTCGCCATGGCCACGCCCTTGGCCTCGATCATGGGGGTCGAGGAATCGGTGACCTATACGGCGCAGGCATTGAACGCGGAAAGCGACCGGCCGGAACTGATCCCGATCTTCTACTCGTTCCTGCTGGTCATCCACTTCATCTACACCTATCCCATCGCGCGCTGGTCGATCCGGCTGGAGAAGCGCTTCGCGGTCAAGGACTAAAGGGGTTTTGTCATGAACGATGCCGCCGCCGACACCGGTTGGACGCCCGACCAGCCCATGGTCTCGATCAAGGAGGTGCACAAGTCCTTCGGCGATCTGGAGGTCCTGAAGGGCGTTTCCATGGACGTCATGAAGGGCGAATGCGTCTGCATCATCGGCCCGTCCGGATCGGGCAAGTCGACGCTGATCCGCTGCGTCAACGCGCTCAACGACATCCAGGCCGGCTCGATCACGGTCGAGGGACAGGAGGTCAACGACCCCAAGCTGGACAAGCTGGAGCTGCGCAAGAAGGTCGGCATGGTATTCCAGCAGTACAACCTGTTCCCGCACAAGACGGCGCTCCAAAATATCATGATGGCGCCCCTCCACGTGCTCAAGCAGGACGAGAAAGAGGTCGAAGAGCGCGCCCGCAAGCTGATCGCGAAGGTGCGCCTCCAAGGCAAGGAAGCGAGCTATCCCGGCGAGCTATCCGGCGGCCAACAGCAGCGCGTGGCGATCGCCCGCTCGCTGGCCATGAACCCGGACGTGATGCTGTTCGACGAGGTCACCGCCGCGCTCGATCCGGAAACGGTCAAGGAAGTGCTGTTCACCATCCAGGAGCTGGCCGAGGAGGGCATGACCTGTATTCTGGTGACCCACGAGATGGGTTTCGCCCGCGTGGTGGCGCAACACATCTATTTCACCGACCTGGGCGTGATCGTGGAACACGGACCGCCCAAGACCTTCTTCGACGACGCCAAGGACCCGCGCACCAAGGAGTTCCTGAGCCAGATTCTGTAGGGGAGCGCACGACCTCGAAAGCTCGGCTGTTATAGCCCAATTCGATAAAACCTAACTGTCCATCCGCTGGGCTGCACCCCA
>CAXMQD010000092.1:0-2647 GCA_964194965.1 uncultured Acidimicrobiia bacterium
AGCGACACCCTGCCCCGAGTCTTGATCAACAACAGCTACTACACGTCGGTCGCCGGCAAAGCCCGGTCCAAGTCGGAGAAAGAATACATCAGCGAGCAGTTCCAATCCGCCAACTGGCTGGTTCGTTCGCTGCATCAGCGCGCTACCACGATCCTCAAGGTCTCGAGCGAGATCATCCGCCAGCAGGATGGCTTTTTCCGTAAGGGCGTGCGGCACATGAAACCGCTGACGTTGCGCGAGATCGCCGAAGCGATCGAGATGCACGAATCCACCGTCAGCCGGGTAACCTCCAACAAGTACATCGCGACCCCGCGCGGGATCTACGAGCTCAAGTACTTCTTTACCTCGGCGATCGCCGGGGTCGGCGGCCAGGTCCATTCCGCCGAGGCGGTCCGGCATCGAATCAAGGCACTGATCGACGCCGAGCCGGCGGCCAAAGTGCTGTCCGACGATGCCATTGTCGATCTCCTGCGCCGGGCGGGAATCGAGATCGCGCGCCGTACGGTGGCGAAGTACCGCGAAGCCATGCGCATCCCCTCCTCGGTGCAGCGGCGGCGCGAGAAGGCCGGCAAGGTTAGCTCTCCGCTCCTTTGATTCCCTGGCCGCGGCGCGGGCCATGCCGGGCCCCAGTTGTTCTGGAAATTAATAAGTAATATCAAGATATTACGGAATTTTCCCCGGGTTTCCAACGGTCGCCCGTTGGACCGAATTGGGGCTATTGACTCGCCTCGGACCCGTCTCTATGGTGCGCGCTTTCGAGGAACCGGGATCGGTCCATACGGCGATTCACCGGTACTATCGAGCGGTATTCCTAGATAATACAGGCGAATGCAGCTATCCGTTAAGGGGAAGCAGCTCAACGTTGGGGACGCGCTACGGACCCATGTGAGCGACAGCCTTTCGCGCATTCTTGGCAAATACTTTGGTGACGCAATCGAAGTGAGCGTGACCATTTCGCGCGACGGGCATATGTACCGGGCGGTGGTGATGGCGCATGTCGGACGCGGTATCCAAGTACAGGCCCAGGGCGGCGCCGAAGAGCCCTATCCGGCCTTCGATACCGCCGCCGAGCACCTGGCCAAACGGCTGCGACGCTACAAGGGCCGGCTGCGCGATCACCACAAGAATAGCGGTCCCAAGGTCGAAACGCTGCTGGCCCAACAGTATATACTGGCCGGCGACGACGAAGAGGAAGCCGCCGAGGACGTGGGCCAGGGCCAACCCGCGGTGGTCGCCGAGATGACCACCGAGATTCCTAGCCTGACCGTGAGCGAGGCGGTCATGCGCATGGACCTGGCGGACCAGCCCGCACTGATGTTTCGCAACTCATCGCACAGCGGGCTCAACATGATCTATCGCCGGACGGACGGAAATATCGGCTGGATCGATCCTCGCGGCAATCGCGGCGAATAAGCCGGAAATATCGAGAAACGGCTATGGAAATCGACGAATTGATAGGTCCCAATGCCGTCGTGGCGAAACTGCGGGTGACCAGCAAGAAGCAGGCGCTTCAAGAACTCGCCAAGCGGGCCGCCGAACTCACTGGGCAGCCGGAACGGGCGATCTTCGAGGTGTTGATTGAACGTGAGCGCCTGGGCACCACCGGGGTTGGCAACGGCATCGCCATACCCCACGGCAAGCTGGCCGATTTGGACCGGCTCTACGGGCTGTTCGCAAGAATCGAGACGCCGATCGATTTCGACGCCATCGACGAGCAGCCGGTCGACTTGATTTGCGTGCTGCTGGCGCCGGAAACCGCCGGTGCCGACCACCTTAAGGCCTTGGCCCGGGTCTCGCGCCTGCTGCGCGATCGGGTGGTCTGCGACAAGCTGCGTGGCACCGACAGCGCCGAAGCAATCCGGGCCCTGCTGACCGAATCCACCGCCAGTCACGCGGCCTGACCCGCCGCCCCTCTATTATTTGAAATTATTCTCCCAAATCGGCGTCAGTGGACGCTGAGGGGCTCCAGATCGTGCTGCCGGACCGCGGCATGGGCGGTGGCGCGGTTTTCCATGACCACGATTTCGGTGCCGTCGGCGGCGTGGACCGAATAGGCGGTCTGGCCATCCACCGTTACCGGCTTGACGTAGGCCAGTTGCGCCAATCCCAAGGCTCTAAAGTCCTGAGCCGTCATCTGGACGATGTGTTCCAATCCGGTCATGTCGCGCTTCCCTCCTGGCGGCCGTTCCGGCCGGTGGCTCCTCTACTCATCTTCTAACCGGGCCCTGGGCCGAGCCACCCGGCCCTCAATGGTCGGCGCCGAGGGGCCGCCAATTTGGACGTCGATTTGGACTGTCCGCACGTCCGGCTCGCTGGCCGGGCGGGCCAGCTCGATATGGAGCAGGCCGTTGTCAAGCGCCGCGCCGGCAACCTCTATACCCTGGGCCAGGACGAAACTGCGCTGGAACTGGCGCGCGGCGATGCCGCGGTGCAGGTAAACTTTGTCGCCATCGTCTTGCTGCTTGCCGCGGATGACGAGTTGGCTGTCCTGGATCTGCACCTCCAGCTCACCGGCCCCGAAGCCGGCGACAGCCAGCGTGATGCGCAGCCGGTGATCGTCCACCTGCTCGACATTGTAGGGCGGATAGCCGTCACTGGCGGTCTTCGAGATGCGGTCCAGGGCCTGCTCGAACTGCTCGAATCCGAG
>CAXMQD010000093.1:0-5929 GCA_964194965.1 uncultured Acidimicrobiia bacterium
CAAGCGTGGGTCCTGGGTCGCCACGCCGACCGGGCAGCGCCCGGTGTGGCAGTGGTAGCAGTAGCCGGCCTCGACTCCCATCTCGGCCTCGAAGTCGGCCTCGGGGATGTCCTTGTTGCAGTTGAGCGCCATCATCACCGAGTGGCCGATGGCGACCGCGTCCGCGCCGAGCGCCAGTGCCTTGGCGACGTCGCCGCCGTTGCGGATGCCGCCGGCGTAGACCAACGAGATCTCGCCGGACTTGCCGACGTCGTCGAGCGCCTTACGCGCCTGGCGGATCGCGGCGATACCCGGCACACCGGTCTCTTCGGTCGCCAAATGCGGGCCGGCGCCAGTGCCGCCCTCCATGCCGTCCATGTAGATGCTGTCGGGATTTGTCTTGGCGGCCATGCGCACGTCGTCGTAGACCCGTGCCGCGCCGAGCTTGAGCTGAATCGGAATCTCGCCGTTGGTCGCCTCGCGGATCTCCTCGATCTTGAGCGCGAGGTCGTCGGGGCCGAGCCAGTCCGGGTGGCGCGCCGGCGAGCGCTGGTCGATGCCGGCCGGCAGCGAGCGCATCTCGGCGACCTGGTCGGTGACCTTCTGGCCCATCAGGTGGCCGCCGAGGCCGACCTTGCAGCCTTGACCGATGAAGAACTCGCAGGCATCCGCGAGCCGCAGGTGGTGCGGGTTGAAGCCGTAGCGCGACTGGATGCACTGGTACAGCCACTTGGAGGAATAGCGCCGCTCGTCCGGGATCATGCCGCCCTCGCCCGAGCAGGTCGCGGTGCCGGCCATGGTGGCGCCGCGGGCCAACGCGATCTTGGCCTCGTAGCTGAGCGCGCCGAAGCTCATGCCGGTCACGTAGATCGGGATGTCGAGTTCCAGCGGCCGCTTGGCCTTGGGGCCGATCACGGTCTTGGTCTCGCACTTCTCCCGGTAGCCCTCAATGACGAAGCGGGTCAGCGTGCCGGGCAGGAAGGTCAAATCGTCCCAGGTTGGAATCTTCTTGAACAGCGAGAAACCGCGCATGCGGTAGCGGCCAAGCTCGGCCTTGATGTGAATGTCGTCGATCACCTCGGGCGGGAACATGAAGCTCTGGCCCAGGAGGTTGGTGTTGCGCTTGGCCGTGCGGGCCTCGGGCGCGGCATCCTCTCGCGGTTTGGCGCGTTCGGCGGTCATGACAGGCACCTTTTCCGTATGACTAGAGCACCAGCTTCTTTTCGCTGGGCTCGAGGTTGTCGTAATTCCAGAGCTGCTTGCCGGACACGATCTTGGTCATGTTCCCGGCGCCGTTGGGCGCCTCCAGGCCGTAGATCGCGAGCTTGCGTTCGAGCCACTGGGCGTCGAAATCGGTCATCTCGCCCTCGACCGCGTCGACGCCAAGCCCGGCGATCTTGCCGCCGACGTAGATCGTGCCGTCGTACATGGAATCGCCCAGATTCTTGCCGGCGTCGCCCAGGATCACCATGCGGCCGCGCTGCATCATGAAACCCGAGAAGGCCCCGGTGCGGCCGCCGACGATGATGGTGCCGCCCTTCATGTCGATGCCGGTGCGCGAGCCGACGTCGCCCTTGCACACCAGATCGCCGCCGCGGATCGCGGCGCCGAAGGTCGAGCCGGCGTTCTTCTCGATCACGATGGTGCCCGACATCATGTTCTCGGCGCAGGACCAGCCGACCCGGCCCGAGACGCGGATGTTCGGCCCATCGATCAACCCGCACCCAAAATAACCCAGGCTGCCTTCGAAATAGAGCTGCAGCCGGTTCAGGATGCCGACGCCGAGGGAGTGTTTGGCGCCCGGATTCCGCACCACGATGGTGCCGTAACCTTGAGACATCAACTCGCGGATCTTCAGGTTGACCTGTTGCTGGGTCAGCTCCGCGACGTCGATTTCGCTACGCTTGTTGAAGTCAACGTCGAAGGCGTCCGGCGAGGCGAAGTTCTCCGCCTCCTCCGGCGCGAAAAATACTTGCTGGGTGCGACCGGCGAGTTGCTCGGTGTGCATCCCCATGCGGTGGGATTCTTGCTCCCGGCTCAGCTCTTCCATACCCGGACCTCTCCTTCGTAGGGGTCGAAGGTGTCGATTTCGTGCGGGAACACGGAGCGGATCGCCACTTCCTCGGACGCCAGCACGATGATGTCGTCGCTTTCGTAGAGCACCATCGGTTTGGCCGCCATGACGTCCTTGGCCATGCCCAGGCTGTCGGAGGTGGCGACCAGATAGGTGAACACCCCGTCGAGCTCGCCGATCGAGCGGGTCATGGCCGCCTCCAGATCATCACCCCGGTCGATACGGTCGGCGACGTAAACCGCGATCAGCTCGGAATCGCAGTTCGACACGAAACGGTGGCCACGCCGCTCCAACTCGCGCCGGGAGCCCCAATAGTTGGTCAGTTGACCGTTATGCACTACAGCGACATCGTTAAAGGGATAGGCCCAGTAGGGATGCGCCGAGCGGATGTCGACGTCGGATTCGGTCGCCATCCGGGTATGGCCGATACCGTGAGTGCCCTGGAAGGCGCCGAGACCGTATTGGTTCGAGACCCGGCCGGCGTCGCCCAGGTCCTTGACCAGCTCGAGCGCGTGACCGAGGGAGAGAATCTCGACCGCCTCGATGTCCTCGATGTAGTCGGCCAGGCGCTTCAGGTCGCCGTCAAACTTGAAGATATAACGGTACGCGTACTCGGTTGCCTGGTCCTCGTGCTCGAGGGTGGCGCCGAGTTCGGCCAGGCGCGCATCGACCATGCTTTTACGTTCGCGTATTTGGTCGTGGATCCGGAAGCCCTTGGCCAGGTCCTCCTGCTCGGCGACCTTGAAGCGCATGACCTGATGGTCGGGATCGGGTTTTCCATAGAGCGCGAAGCCGGTCGAATCGGGACCCCGGTGCCTCAGCGCCTGAAGCATCGAGGTCATCTCCTGTCCGATGTCGCCGCTCCGGCCCCGATGGATGAGCCCGGCAATTCCGCACATGAACGCTGTCTCCTCTCGTCATTTGGCTCGCGTTACGGCAAGCAGTCCCAATAGGTCTGCAGATCCCATTCGGTGACGGTGGCGTTGTACCTCTCCCACTCGTCGCGCTTGTAGTGAGTGAACACCCGGTACATCTCGTCCGGCAACCCGGCCTTGACCACCTCGTCGGCTTCCAGCCGATCGAGGGCCTCGCCGAGCGACATGGGCAATTTTTTGACCTGCTTGCCGGCTTCCATGGCCTCATAGATGTTGCGTTCCTCGGCCTCGCACGGGTCGAGGTCACGGGCGATGCCGTCGTCGAACACCTTCAGCAGGGCGCCGGCCAGCAGGTAGGGGTTGACCATGGAATCGACCGAGCGGTACTCGAAGCGGCCGGGCGCCGAGATGCGCAAGGCGCAGGTCCGGTTCTGGTAGCCCCAATCGGCGAACACCGGCGCCCAGAAGCCGGTATCCCACAGGCGGCGGTAGGAATTCACGGTCGAGGATCCCAGCGCGGTCAGGGCGCCGACATGCTCCATGACGCCGCCGATGCACTGCAGGCCGATCGGTCCCGGTTTGCGCTTGTCCAGTTCGGGCACCGGCATGAAAGTGTTCTCGCCGCCCTTGAGGTGCATATAGACACCGTCGACGCCGGGCCGCGAGTCGGCGTGGGCGGTGTTGACCAACTGCTCCTCGCCGCCGCGCCACAGCGACATGTTGTGGTGGCAGCCGTTGGCCGAGACGCCCATGAAGGGCTTCGACATGAAACAGGCGATCAGGTTGTTCTCGCGCGCCACTTGGGCGCAGATTTGGCGGTAAGTGGCCAGCCGATCGCTGTTGCGGAGCGGATCGTCGTAAGTCCAGTTGAGCTCGAGTTGGCCCGGCGCATCCTCGTGATCGCCTTGGATCATGTCGAAGCCCATGGCCTGGCTGTACTCGATGACTTTCATGAAAACCGGACGCAGCGATTCGAACTGATCGATGTGATAACAGTTCGGCTTGGAGAAGCCGCCGTCGGGCAGGCCGTCCTCGCCCTTCTTCAGCCACATCATTTCCGGTTCGGTGCCGATGCGCAGGTGCAGGCCGTCGTGCTTCGCCTTGAACTCATCGTGAATGATGCGCAGGTTGCCGCGGCAGTCCGAGGTCAGATGGCCGCCGGGGTTGACGGCCTCCTCGCGATTCCGGAAGCAGGTGCAGAACACCCGCGCCACCCGCTTGTCCCACGGCAGCTGGCAGAAGGTCTCGGGGTCCGGAATGCCGACTAACTCGGAGGACTCGGGGCCGTAACCGATGTACTGGCCGTGGCGGTCGACGAACAGATTCGCGGTCGAGCCGTAAACCAACTGGAAGCCGCGCTCGGCGATAGCTTCCCAATGGTCGGCGGGGATGCCCTTGCCGACAACGCGCCCGGTCACCGAAATGAACTGGTAGTAAATGTAGGTGATGCCCAGTTCGTCGATCTTGGCCCGCGCCTCCTTGATCCGTTCGTCACGGCCCGGAGCTGACACATGTGCTTCTAGATCGGTCATACCTCACTGTACCCCCTGTTCAACCGGCCCCCTGTTCAACCGGCCCCGATTTGACGGGATTTGACGCCTAGGTGGGCTGGCACGGCCCGGCGCCACGTTCGATTCTCCCGAATCACGTTGACCAAGTGCCAGACTTGACGGCACCCCCCATAGTCGAGCATATTTGGGGCCGATTTCAAACCAATTTTTTCCAATGGCACACAAATGGTTGAAATTGGGTGTGGAAGGACCGCCGTGAACGAGGTCAAGGCGAGGCGGGAGGAAACCGACGATTCGCTGCCGGCGGCGGTTACCGCCGGATCGGCGGCGATTGCCGCGCGCCTGCGCCAGGCGATCCTCGACGGCAAGTACGCCGACGGCGAACGCCTGCCGGCGGAACGCAACCTGGCCCAGCACTTCGAGGCCTCGCGCAGCACGGTGCGAGAAGCCCTGCGCCGCCTCGAGGAATCCCGCTTGGTAACGCGGCGCATCGGCAGCGGCACCTTCGTCAACCACCGGCCGACGCTGGATCAGAGCGAAATCGCGGAGGTCACCAGCCCGGTCGAATTGATCGAGGTACGCCTGGCGATCGAGCCGCAGATGGCGCGCCTGGTGGTGGTCAACGCCACCCAGCGCGACTTGGAGCGCTTGGGCGTGGCGCTCAAGCAGGTCGAATCCTGCGGCGGCGACCGGGAATTCTTCTCCCGTGCCGACGAGCGGTTCCACCTCGCGTTGGCGGAATGCACGCGCAACCCGTTGATGGTCTGGCTGTACCGCCAGATCAACGACGTGCGCAGCCACGCGCTCTGGAACGGCATGAAAGACAAGATACTGACCGAAGCACGAATCGCCGAGTACAACCGGCAACATCGTGAACTCTACGAGGCCTTGTGCAACCGGGATGTCGACGCGGCGCCCCAGATAATCGCGGCGCACCTGGACAAGGCGCGCCGCGACTTGCTGGGAGTCGATTCACAATGATCGGGCAGGCCGTGTACTCGCATAGCGGCAACTTTGCCGGAGACTGTAGTCTGCTTCCTGCCAGGAATGCTTGTTGCACTTGCGGATACGCGCGTGTAGCCTGCGCGCAATGCGAATCGCCCGCAGCAACGGCGGTGGGGGAGGCAGTATCGGGGCCGGAACGAAAAGGCGAAACAGCCAACCGGTTCAAGGGAACGATGCTGAATTCTGGGAGTGTGTGGGACATGCCGACATGGGACTTGGCGCAAGGCTCGTCTATTGGGCTATTGCGCGAAGCGGCGGCGAAAATCTCGATTGGACGAATTCGCCACCGCAGCCAGGTCGTGGCAATTCCCCCGCATACCTTTATTGGACAGGACGCATTTGGTAATCGCGCCGGCGCTGAATAGCGCTCGGCTTCGAAAAGCGTGCGTGCGCGAGTCCCCGTATCCGGACAAGCCCGGGACACGGGAACGAAAGCAAAAAAGGGGGACGAGATGGATACCGATGTTGGTGCACTCACAGTCGTG
>CAXMQD010000094.1:0-4730 GCA_964194965.1 uncultured Acidimicrobiia bacterium
GGAATGCCGGCGCCGCGGCTCGCCTCGAGCAATGTGGCGCCGGCGATCACCGGCACCCGCCGGCCGTCGGGATAGGTCACCTGGAAAATGCCGCGGCGGCGGTCGTGCCAGCCGCGCACAACCCGCGCCAGCAGAACCAACCCCAAGGCCGCCGCCATGGCGATCAGCGCCTTGGCCTCGAGATCCTTGATTTGCGCCAAACCCGCGGGGTCGACGGCACGGACGCGGGTCAGCGTCGCCGCCAGCCAGTCCGGATCGGCGGCCAATCGCGCCACCTCGCGGCCCGCGGCCAGGAATCCGGCCAGCGAAACCGCCGGCAGCAGCAGCGCGGCCGCGAATGCATAGGGTTGGACAGCGGCGTACCAGGGCCGGATGCGTAGCCAGAAATGCAGGCCGATACAGGCGTGCAGCCAGGCGACCAGCAGCACCGTCACCTGCTTGACGCCCGCGACCGGGTTGAACACGAAGATCGCCAAAATCACGGTGATGTAACTGTCATCGACGCCCAGGATCTCGTGGGCGAAACGGGTGCTCAGAACATGGAGCAACAACAGCGGCGGGATCGCCAAGCCGAGCACCATCTGGGCCGCCTCCCAGGCCGGCATCTTCAGTCGCCGCCGGCGGTACAGCGCGCGCAGCGCCAACCCGA
The DNA here is from genome assembly GCA_964194965.1 of uncultured Acidimicrobiia bacterium. Classification (GTDB taxonomy): domain Bacteria; phylum Pseudomonadota; class Alphaproteobacteria; order Kiloniellales; family J153; genus JACZVL01. Next base: position 650 of record CAXMQD010000094.1, read on the forward strand.
TGTGCAGGGCGATCGCGCCGTAGAGCAGGACGGTCATGGGCGGGTTGCGCCACAGCAGCAGGAACGCCTCGCGCCCGGTATCCAGCGCCCGAAGCGAGACCAACCCGAGTGTGTGGTTGAGCAGATGGGTCAGCAGATAGCCGAACAGGACCAGCCCGGTGATCACGTACAAGCGGCGGGTCATGGCATCTGGCGGCTCCGATCCGGCCTCGGTGAGTTTCTAATGATAACCCGGCCTGGCCGCACCGCAACAGTCCTGGACGGCATGGGCGCGGCGGCTAGAATAACGCGCCCAATACGGAGCCGTTGCATGATTCTGCCCAAAGCCCGCAATCCCGAATTGCACGGCGCCTCGTGAACGCCGAACCCCGGACCGCAGGAGACGCCCCGACCCAGGCCCTGCCACCGCTGGGTTTCGTCCTGCTGGCCGCCTTGGCGCTGTTCTGGGGCGGCAACTGGCCGACCATGAAATTGGCGCTCGCCGAGATTGAGGTTTGGCCGTTCCGCTCCATGTGCCTGATCGTTGGCGGCACCGCGCTGCTGACCCTGTCGCGGTTGCGCGGCCGTTCGATCCGGGTGCCGACCCGCGAAATCCGGCCGCTCTTGATCTGTGTCGTCTTCAACATCCTCGGCTGGCATCTGTTCTCGGGCTACGGGGTCAGCATGATCGAGGCCGGGCGCGCCTCGATCATCGCCTTCACCATGCCGGTCTGGGCGGCCTTGTTCAGCCGTTTCGTGCTGGGCGAGGCCTTGACCGGCACCAAGTTGCTCGGCCTCGCGCTGGGCATCGCCGGCCTGGCGGTGCTGATCGGGCCGGACTTGAGCAGCTTGGGCGCCGCGCCGCTCGGCGCCGCGCTGATGCTCGGCGCGGCGATTTCCTGGGCGCTCGGCACGGTGATTATGAAGCGCTTCCTGTGGACCATCCCGGTCGCCACATTGGCGGGCTGGCAGCTCTTGATCGGGGCCGTGCCGATCACCCTGGGCGCCCTCGCCTTTCAGGAGTTCCCGGACCTGACCGCGCTCAGCACGCCGGCGCTGCTGTCGCTGTTCTACGTCCTGGCGGTGCCCATGGTGTTCTGCCACTGGGCTTGGTTCACCGTGGTGCGCCTGTTCCCCGCCGCGATCGCGGCCACCGGCACGCTGGCGATACCCATCGTCGGCGTGTTTTCGAGCGGCCTGGTGCTGGGCGAGCCCATTGGCCCGCGCGAGTTGGGCGCGCTCGCCCTGGTCTGCGCGGCGCTGGCCGTGGTGTTGGTGCTGCCGGCGCTGGACCGCGGGCGGAAATAAAGTCCCCGACGCTCAAATTTGGCGATAATGCGAACGATCGAGCAACACCCAGGCCGATAGCGTCTTGCCATCGAGCCGGCCGGTCTCGTCGACCAGATTGACGTGCTCCAGGCCCAGGGAATCGCGATAGACCGAGATCGCCTGCCACACCACGCCGGTATAGCCGGCCCGGTGGAAGCGCTGGCCGACCTTGATTCGGAAGCGCTGACCTTGCGGTTCGTCGGCGTGGAGCCCGCCCTGCTCCCCGGTCTCGACCGGCACCGGCTGCCCGTTGACGGTTAGAAACCCGGGCATGCGCACGCGCCCCACTGTCGTCGACGCGAGGCCGTGTGGGCGGTTCGCGAGTAATGTTCTTGCATCGTTCTTCCTAGCGCGGAAACCGCATTATTTCCTACGAGATTGAGCGAATCATTCTACACCCCTGCGCGCCCCGGGAGAAGTGACTCACCACAGACGCGGCACAAAAAAACCACGCCACGGCATAGGACACGCCAAAGGCGACGGTTCGCGGCTGGCGCCCGGCGAGCCAATTTGTCACCATGGCAGGGGCCAACATCGAAGCGTGCTGGTGTATGATAACTCAGATTTTGAAAGGAACTCTGCCGTGAACGCAGGACGTCAAAGAGGTTCGGAATCTTGAACGCCGCGAAGAGAGTAGGGGCGGTTGCGGCCGGCCGGCTGATCGCGTTGCTCCTGACGGCCGCGCTCTGGGGATTCTCGCACCAGGCCCAGGCCGAGCCGGTGCGCGTCGGCGTGCTCAAATTCGGCACTGTCGCTTGGGAATTGGAGGTCATCAAGCATCACGGGCTCGACCGCAAAGCCGGCTTCGAACTCGAGGTGGTACCGTTCGCCAGCACCCAGGCCACCAAGGTTGGACTCCAGGCCGGCGCGCTCGACGTGATCGTCTCGGACTGGTTCTGGGTGTCCCGACAACGCGCGGCCGGGGCCGACTACACCTTTGCGCCCTATTCGCGGATGGTCGGCGCTCTGTTGGCGGCCGGGGACGCGCCGATCCGCAACCTCGCCGACCTCAAGGGCAAGCGCTTGGGCATCGCCGGCGGACCGCTGGACAAGAGCTGGCTGCTATTTCGCGCGCTCGCCACCGAGCGCCACGGCATGGACCTGGATGCCGAGGTCGACAAGGTGTTCGGCGCACCGCCATTGTTGAGCGAGCAAATCCTGTCCGGCCGCATCGACGCGGTCATCACCTATTGGCACTACACCGCCCGCCTGGAAGCCAAGGGGCTGCGCCGGGTTATCGACGTCGCGGAGGCTATCCAGGCGCTCGGGGTGAACGGCGAGGTGCCCTTGCTCGGCTACGTATTCGCCGCGGATTGGGCCGAGGCCAATCGCGAGAGCATCCTCGGCTTTCTGAAGGCCTCGCGCGACGCCAAGGCCATACTTGGGGAGTCCGATGACGAGTGGCTGCGCATTCAACCGCTGACCCGGGCCAAGGACGCGGCCACGCTGGCGGCACTCCGGCGCGGCTATCGCGCCGGCATCCCAACTCATTGGGGCGAGGCGGAGCGGGGCGAGGCGGCGCGGTTGTTCGCGCTGCTCGGCACCCTCGGCGGGGAGAAGCTGGTCGGCCCCAGCAAGGATCTGCAGGCCGGCACCTTCTGGTCCGGCCTGACCTACTGAGGCCGGCGCCCGTGGGGCTTCAGCACCGCCTCGTTCAGGCCGCGCTCTCGCTCATCGCCCTGCTGGTTTTGTGGCAGATCGCGGCGGCGCTGGCGGACAGCCGCCTCCTGCCCGGACCGGACCTGGTATTGACGGTCATGGCCCGGGCGACGGCGAGTGGCGAGCTGCCGTATCACCTCGGCATCACGCTGTGGCGCGTAACCGCCAGCTTCGCTCTGGCCATGCTGATCGGCATGGCGATCGGCATTCTGCTGGGCCGCAAACCAGGGCTCGATCGCTACATGGACTCCTGGTTGGTGTTATTCCTGAACATCCCGGCCCTGGTCACCATCATCCTCGCCTACGTCTGGTTCGGCCTGGTCGAGGCGGCGGCGATCGGGGCCGTGGCGGTCAACAAGATCCCAAACGTCGCGGTCACCCTGCGCGAGGGCGCCCGCGCCCTGGACAGGGACCTCCTGGAAATGGCGCAAGCCTTCCGCCTGAGCCGGGTCCAGACCCTGCGCCACGTCGTTCTGCCGCAACTGAGTCCCTACGTGATGGTGGCGGCGCGTAGCGGCCTGGCGTTAATATGGAAGATCGTCCTGGTGGTCGAGCTGCTCGGCCGCAGCGACGGCGTCGGCTTTCAGCTCCAGCTTTTCTTCCAGCTCTTCGACGTACCGGCGATCCTGGCCTATACGCTCGCCTTCGTCGCCGTGGTTCAGGTCATCGAGCTGACCATCCTGCAACCCTTGGAGCGTCGAGTGACCCGATGGCGCCGCTAGCGGATCTCGACATCGAGGTGCGCCGCAAGCGCTTTCCAGCGGTCGCGGATTCACCCGCGGTCGAGGCCCTGCGCGACTTCCGTCTGCGCGTCGGGTCCGGCGAGTTCGTATGCCTGGTCGGCCCGTCCGGCTGCGGCAAGACCACCCTGCTCAACCTGATCGCGGGCCTGGACGAGGACTTCGAGGGCGCGATCAACCCACCGCGGCGGGCGACGCGTATCGGGTACGTGTTCCAGACTCCGCGCCTGTTGCCGTGGCGCAGCGTGTTCGACAACGTCGCCCTGGTGCTCGGCGGGGCGTCCGACCCGGGCGCCCGCGTGCTGCCGCTGCTGGCCGCGACCGGCCTGGAGGACTTTAAGGCGGCCTACCCGGAGCGGCTGTCGATCGGCATG
>CAXMQD010000095.1:0-6025 GCA_964194965.1 uncultured Acidimicrobiia bacterium
CGTGGTCTGCGTCTGGCACGAAGAGTGGGACCGCTTGCCAAATCAGGAGCAGGCGGCGCTCAGATCGCGTCAGGGGGTGCGCTATCCGGTGCTCGAAGGGCTCATGGTGGCCAACCCCGAGACCCTGGAACCGGTGCCCAAAGACGGCAAGACCCTGGGCGAGGTGTTCCTGCGCGGCAACATCGTCATGAAGGGTTATCTCAAGAATCGGAGCGCCACCGACGCGGCCTTCTCCGGCGGCTGGTTCCACAGCGGCGACCTCGGCGTCTGGCATCCGGACAGTTACATCGAGCTCAAGGACCGCTCGAAGGACATCATCATCTCCGGCGGCGAAAACATTTCCTCGATCGAGGTCGAAGGCGTGCTCTACCATCACCCGGCCGTGGCGGCGGTGGCGGTGGTGGCCAAGCCGGACCAGAAGTGGGGCGAGACCCCTTGCGCCTTCATCGAACTGAAGCCCGGCGCGCGCGCCGAGGCAGCCGAGATCATCGCTTTCTGCCGCGACAACATGGCCCACTTCAAGGCGCCCAAACAGATCGTCTTCGGGCCGCTCCCCAAGACCTCGACCGGCAAGATCCAGAAGTTTGTGCTGCGGGATAGGGCGCGGGAGTTCTAAACCCTACGAGCGCTCGCCTTAAACGCAAAAAGCCGCGCCTTGGTTGCCCAAGACGCGGCTTCGATTCTCTCGTCCGCTCGGCTGCCGACGCACGCGGCGCTCTGAGCGGACATGGCTTTGGGTTCCGGAGGTTAGCCCCCGTGTTGGTACATTTCGTCCTTGATTCGGAGTTTCTCGCGCTTTAGCTGGGATATTCGGACGTCGTCCGGATGGGGGCGTAAATTTTCTTCTTCGATCGCCCGTTCCAGGGAGGCATGTTTATCACGTAATGAGACAACACTCTCAACCGTTTGCATCGGCTCCTCCATTCGCTAATTGGGACCGATATGCTACCCTGGATTCTCTCCCGATGCAACGAAAACCGCGAAAAACGGCGGAAATCCTAGGATTATGAACGGCCTCGAGCGCCTACCCGATAGACCTTCCGACCCGCCGCCCCAGCGGCTCATCGTCGGCATCAGCGGCGCCAGCGGCGTGATTTACGGAATCCGGATGTTGGAGGCCCTGAGGGCCCTGCCGGTGGAGAGCCATCTGGTCATGTCCAAAGCGGCCGAGATGACGCTCGCCTACGAAACCGACCTCAAGGCCGCCCAGGTCCGGGCGCTCGCCGATCGCAGCTATCCCGCCGGCGACATCGGCGCGGCGATCGCCAGCGGCTCGTTCCGGACCCTGGGCATGGTGGTCGCGCCCTGCTCGGTCCGCTCCATGTCCGAAATCGCCACCGGGGTCACCTCGAGCCTGCTGACGCGCGCCGCCGATGTCACGCTCAAGGAGCGCCGGCGGCTGGTCTTGATGCTGCGCGAGACCCCGCTGCACAGCGGCCACCTGCGCAACCTTCTGGCGCTTTCCGAAATGGGCGCCATCGTGGCACCGCCGGTGCCCGGCTTCTACACCCGGCCCGAGACCGTCGACGACATCGTCGACCACACAGTCGGCCGCGTGCTCGACCTGTTCGGGCTCGATAGCGGCAAGGTGGCCCGCTGGGGCGAGGAAAAACGCCGGCGCCTGCGCGGAATCGACGGCGGCCAGTCACCCAAAGCTGGTTAGTCCGACAACAACCAGACCGCCTCGAGCGGCGGCAGCCCGGGGTGGCACCCGCGCAGCACGTCGGCCAAGGCGGCGGTGTCGTCCGCACCGGGCGCGATCGCAAGCACCCCAAGGTAGCGGGACATGTTGCCCGCCGTCAGCGCCGGTCCGCCGGCGCCCTCGGGCACCGCGATCGCCGCCACCAGTAGCGCTTGCTGAATCGCCTCGGCCTCGAGTTCGCAAGCCTTGATCCGCTCGCGCAAGGCCTCGGCGGCCGCGTCCGGCGCCCCTGGAGGCGCCCCCGGGGGCGTCCCCGGGAGCGTCACCGACTGGGTCTTGAGCCAGACCCGCAAACCGCGAAGCGGCAGCACCGCCGCGTCGCGCCACGGCCGCGCCGCTTCGATCAAGGAACCGAGATCGGCCGCATCGAGGACGCGCCCGCGCCGCCCGGCCCAGCCGCAGAACAGCAGAATGTTGACATCGATGCCATGGCGCGCCTGCAGCTCCAGGCAGGCCGGCTCCACCGCCTCGCGGCCCCAGACCGCGAGCGAGAAATCCCAAAACGGGTTACGCGCCGGCATTAAGCGTCGCCCAAACAAATACCCAGGCCGCGCGCGGTGTGCACCATGGGTCCTTCGGGGTCGACCTGGTGGGAGCTCGCCACCGCCTCGGCCAAGGGCACGTTGATGACGCGGCGGGCGCTCCAGGCAACCATGCGGTCGAAGGCGCCGCGCGCGATCAGATCGACCGCGTGGACCCCGAAGATCGAGGCCATCAGGCGGTCGCGCGCGCTCGGCATGCCGCCGCGCTGCAGGTGGCCGAGCACGGTGATCCGGGTCTCCGCACCGGTCGCCTCGGCGATGCGGCCGCCAATATAGTCGCCAATGCCGCCATAGGTGACCGCACCGCCGCCCTGGCGCCGGGTCACCGGCTCGCCGGCTTCGGTGCGGACCGCCTCGGCGACCACGACCAGCGCAAAGTTTCGGCCCTGAGCTTTGAGCGCTTCGATCTTGGCCGCCACCGCCTCGATCCGGTAGGAAATCTCCGGGACCAGGATCACGTCGGCGCCGCCGGCGATGCCTGCGTTCAGGGCGATGTGGCCGGCGTCGCGGCCCATGACCTCGAGCACCATGACCCGCGAGTGGCTGGCCGCTGTCGGCTGCAAGTGGTCGAGCGCGTCGGTCACCACCTCCACCGCCGAGGCATAGCCGATCGAGACCTCGGTGTGGGCGAGATCGTTGTCGATGGTCTTGGGAATACCGACCAGCTTGAGCCCGCCCTGGGTGGCCAGGCGCCGCAGAATCGCGAGCGAGCCGTCGCCGCCGATGCCGATGAGCGCGTCCAGACCCAGCAGCCGGTAGCCCTCGATGATTTCCTCGGAACGGTCGGCGCGGCCGCCGCCGGTCAGCGGATAGTCGAAGGGATCGCCCTTGTTGGTGGTACCGAGAATGGTCCCGCCGGTGCGCAACAGCGCGCCGGAAAACTGCGAAAGATCGAGCGCGTCGGCCTCGACCGGGCGGGCCAGCAGGCCCCGGGTGCCCTGGCGAATTCCGATCACTTCCCAGCCGTAGCCCTCGATCGCCCGGAACGCCGCGGCGCGGATCACCGCGTTGAGCCCGGCGCAGTCGCCGCCGCTGGTCAGGATTCCAATCCGCTGAATTTTCGCCATCGCGCATTCTCCCTTGGGCGCACCCGCGCCGGGTGATTTATACCAAATCTCGTTGATCATGACCCATAGAGATCGTGCGGGCGGCGGGGCGATCCGCAACGGACTCCCCCGAACGCCGTCGATTTGCTATAATATCCGGGATTGCGAGTCCCTTCCTGGGCCGCTGCACCGCGTACGATTTCAGGTTGGGTGAAATTTCGGGAAGCATGGACCACGACAACGACGACAATATCGAGGCCCTGCGGCAAAAGCTCGCCGCGTTGAAAAGCGAGCATCGGGATCTTGACGACGTGATCGCCCAAATCGGCGAGACCGCGCCCTTCGACCAGATTCAGATCAAGCGCCTGAAGAAGCGCAAATTGCTGCTGAAGGACCAGATCATCCGAATCGAGAGCAGGCTGCTGCCGGACATCATCGCCTGAGCGGCCCGGTGGCCCCCTTTTTGGTATTACGCCGCGCCCTGCTTGTGCGCGTACATGGCACGGTCGGCGGCGCTTAGCGCCTCGTCGACACCTTCGCCGCCGGCGAAGGTATAGGCGCCGTAAGACACCCTCAGCTCGAGCGTGGTGTCCTGCCAGGTCATCGGCGCGCCTTCGATTGCCCTGGCCAGGGCGGCAGCCTTGGCGGCCGCGGCGTGACCGCTGGCTTGGGCCAGGATGATGCCGAACTCGTCACCGCCCAGGCGCCCGACGACGTCGGAGGCGCGCACGTCGCGCAGCAGCACTTCGGCGACGTGCCTGAGCGCCGCGTCGCCGGCGCCGTGGCCGTGGCGGTCGTTGATTCGTTTCATGCCGTTGATGTCCACGTAGATCAAGCTGCCCAGCACGCCGTAGCGCTCGGCGAAGGCGATCGCGCGGGTCAGTTCGCGCACGAAGGCGCGACGGTTCAACACCGGGGCGAGCGGGTCGCGGTCGGCGAGCTGCTCCAGAAATTCGATCCGGCGGCGCGCCCGCTCCAGGTTCCCGCGCAGGGTCTGGCCCTCGGTCAACAACTTATCGAGGGCGACGCGCGCCTTGGGGGTGAGGTCGGCCTCGAGCACGCCCATGATGGTCACGACGTCGAGCGGCGGCCGCGCGACCGGGGCGGTCTGAACTGCGTGGGCAAGTCCGGTCGCTCGCACCGCCGCCGGCGCCGGAATTTCGATCTCGTCTTGAACTCGCATGGCACGCCCTCCCTAGGGCTTTAATGCTCCGTGACGTCCGGTTCGCGCCCCGGATCCACCAAACTAGCGGGCTTATGGTTAACGGATCGTTCACATATGCCGGGTGGCGCTTGCGCCACCAAGGCCGGGCACCAATAATACTGCCGCCCCAGGAAACAACTCAACAGCAAGGCGAGACACGACATGGCCGAAGAAACTCCGTTGGTCGGGATTGTCATGGGAAGCCAGTCCGACTGGCCGGTCATGCGTCACGTCGCCGCGACCCTTGACTCCCTCGGAATAACCCAGGAGGCGCGCATCATCTCGGCCCATCGGACGCCCAAGCGCGCCGAAACCTACGCCAGCGGCGCGCGTGACCGCGGCCTCAAGGTGATCATCGCCGGCGCCGGCGGCGCGGCCCACCTGGCCGGGGTATTCGCGGGCCTGACGCCGCTGCCGGTGCTCGGCGTGCCCATGGAGAGCGCCGCGCTCAAGGGCATGGACAGCCTGCTCTCGATCGTCCAGATGCCCGGCGGCATTCCGGTCGGCACGCTCGCCATCGGCAAGCCGGGCGCGATCAATGCGGCGCTCCTCGCCGCGGCGATCCTGGCGCTCTCGGACCCGGGAATCGCGCAACGCCTCGACGACTGGCGCAGACGTCAGACCGAGCGGGTTCCGGAAGTGCCCAAGGACGAGGAGTAGGTCGAGCACCGACCACAAAAGTTCGTCTGGCGGCGGCGCGGCCCCGCAGCTTCGCCTCGGATCGCAACGCCTTCGAGGTAGGTCCGGGGCCGAGACTGAAGCGGACACCGCCATTCGCGACGCCGACTTATTCGTGCATGACCTGTGGCTCCCGAAATCCCTCTACAGGCCGGCGCGCATCCGGTTCCGCGGGCGGCTGCGCAAGATTCGGTCGGGCAGGTCGAGCAGGCCGCCGAGGGCGCGGCCCAGGCCGCCGCCGATCTTGACCACCTCGGCGAGGCGCCGGTCCAGGAACGCCCAGGTTGCGGCGAAGCCGTCCGATTCGTCGTTCAGCCAGAACAATAGCGTCGCGGAATAAACCCCGGCGAGCAGCATGCGCTTGGTATAGAAATTGTAGTCGGTCGAGGTGTCGCCGGCGGCGTGCCAGATCGCATCCACGGTTCGGTAGAGGCACCGGACGCCGAGCGCGGCATGCCTCGGCAGGGCCAGGAAACTCAGGCCGCGGCGCACCGCCTCGCGCCGCGGGGCGAGCAGTTCGAGTCGCGCGCGCACCGCGGTGCCGATGCGGTGACGGTGTTTCAAGGATTTGAGGTCGCGTCCCTCCAGCTCCACCAGCATGCGCCGGTCGATTTCGGCGCTGAAGGCCTCGAGCAGCTCGGCCGGTCCACCCGGAAAGGCGTTGGCGGCGAGCGCCGGATCGAGGCCGAGATCGGCGGCGCCGGCCTGAAGCGCGCGCCCGCTCCAACCGTCGAAGGGCACGTGGGCGAGCGCGGCGGCGAGCAGCTTGTCGCGGGTCTCTTCGATGGTCATGGCGTCCTCCTGATTGCCTTGGGGGAAAAGCCTAGGCTTCGCCCGCCTCGTCCCGCGCCGC
>CAXMQD010000096.1:0-8533 GCA_964194965.1 uncultured Acidimicrobiia bacterium
TTTCCGATGGAACGCAGAGTGCCGACATCCGGCACGACCAGATCGTCGCGCCCGGTTTGTTGTAGATTGCGGAGTTGTCCAGCCTTGATGAACTCGATGTGCTCGTGGACGCCGCCACCGGCGATATCGACTTCACCCTGCAGGCCGGCGAGCGTAGCCGCCTTTCCGCCTTTGTACGGAACGAACTTGAGCTTGACGCCGGCCGCTTCGGAAACGATCAGCGCCAGTTCTTGCCAAAGCCCGCCGGTGCCCGAGGTCGAGATGCTGATCTTGCCGGGTTTGGCCTTCGCCGCCGCGATCACGTCCTCGAAGGTTTTATAGGGAGAGTCCGTCCGCACCGACCAACTGGCGATGGAGTTGGCCGCCTGGAAGTACTGCCAGTCTTCCCAGGCCTTCGAGTCCGAATGGCCCATGATGCGGACGAACTTGTTGTAGTTGGCGGCACCCAGCCACCAATAACCGTCGTCCGGCTTGTTGAGCACGAATCGGGTAGCGACGCCACCGACGGCGCCTGGTTTGTTGATGACGTTGATTTCCCAGCCCGTGGATTTCGCCATTTCAGCGGCCAAGGTGCGAATGATGGTATCGGTTCCGCCGCCCGCGCCGTACATGACGACGACGGTAATGGGACGCTCCGGCCAACCTGCCGCAAAGGCGCGGCTCGAGGTGATGATGTTGGGCGCGGTCGCAACGAACCCGGCGACGCCAGCCCCGATGACGAATTTTCGCCGTCCAAGTTCCGTGGTCTGGGGTGATATTTTGACGATCTTTCCCTTGTCTTTCATCACGATGCACCTCCTGATTGGTTGGTTCTATCTTGCGTCACCGCGCGGAAATCACAGCCGGTCCGGTCTTGAGCGCCGGTATCCAGTGAGATCGGTTCAGGTGTCTGCCGTTTTTTCCTCGTCTGTTACCCCGTCACGATACGCTTTTCGAAATAGCCAAGATATCCCGAATCGCCAATTTGAATGCCGCGACCATCGACGGGCACCTCTCCACGCCCCGGTGGCCACGCCCGATCCGTCGAGAGTTGTCGTCAAGCGACCGCGCTTTTGGCGCCGATCGCGTCGTTGACCCTCGGCATCACCTCCGTCGCCATCAATTCCATGGACCGCCTGGCGAGCGTCCTGTCGGCCCAATCGTGGCCCGCATAGAGCAAGGTCCCGAAGTCGCCGATTTCCTCGCGATAGGCCAGAATCTGATCGACGACGCTGTCGACCTCGCCGCGGATCACCAATTGATCGACGATGGTGTCTAGGTTCAGCTCCTCGTCGGGCTGATCGCGCTCGGTCTTGAACAAATTCGCCCGGCCCGCGCGCAGCAGTTTGGTGAACAGGGAATGGTAGTAGAAATGATAGGGCCCGCCGGCCGCCGTGGCGTAACGCTCGGCGACTTCCCGGTCGTCGGCGACGAAGATGCTTTTGGCGACCCGCCAGTTCCTGGGGTCGGCGATGCGCCCGCCGTTTTCGCAGCCTTCCACATACTTGGGCCAGTGGCTTTTGACCCATTTCGGTTGCAGGAAGTTGGCCGAGATGGGGTCCCACCCGCGTTCCGCCGCCGCCGTCACCCCTTTGGAAAAAGGCGCCACCGCCGTCACGACGATCGGCGGATGGGGCTTTTGATAGGGTTTGCCGATCGCGCCCTGCGCCAACTCGGGGATTTGGGTCTTTTCAGTGGTGATGTTCCAGTATTTGCCCTCGATGTTGTAGGGCGGATCGGAGTCCCAAATCCGGAGTATATGATTGATCGACTCGACGAACATGGCGGTGCGATCGTTGTCCAGATTGCCGAACGCCTCCGCGTCCGACAGCAACCCGCCCGGGCTGATTCCGAACAGAAACCGCCCCTCCGCCATATGATCGACCATGGCGACTTCCGCCGCCACCATGGCCGGGTGATGGTTGGGAAGATTGACGGTCCCGGTGCCCAATTTGATTCGTTTGGTTTGTTCGAGCACCCAAGCGATGAAAATGAGGCTCGAAGTGATGGTCTCGGCGCCGTCCGTGATGTGCTCGCCGAAGTACCCCTCGACGAATCCCAATTCATCGGCGAACAGCGCGAGCTCACGATCCTCCTTCAGGGTTTCCGTGAGGCTTCGCGCCGGCGGGTGAATGGGCATCGTGAAGAAACCGAGTTCCATTTGCGCTCTCTCTCAAGACACGCGGCCGGTCACGGGGCCGCCGCCGAATATCATTACCGTTGACGAATGGGATGATAGAAACATTCGAGGTATGAAGGAAAATTCCAAAATTGCGTATTTATATGCGATTCCGGAATTCCTCGGGATTGCCACGATCGGCACCGCGTCAGATTGGCGTGACGTCGCCCGCGTCGACGATCACCAGTTCGTTGTCGCCGACCCCGTTCAGCCGGTACTTCCGGGCCGCCTGGTATTCCGGTGAGCGATGGCATGCGACGGCTTGTTCCAACGAGGGGAATTCAATCACCACATGGCGCTCGTGCCTCGGCGAGCCTTCGAGGGTTTCGTAGCGGCCGCCCCGAGCCAGAACCTTGCCGCCGTACCGGCCGATGATCTCCGGAACCAAGTCGGTGTATTTCTTGTATTCGACCGGAACGTTGATATGCGCGTGGGCGACCCAATAAGCGACCATGCCGGTTTCCTTTCCCCTCCCTTGCCGAAGTTACCGATTCCGGCGATTGGCGGTATCCCGCGGGTCGAAGAACGAGCCGGTCACGGGGGGTCCTTTTCGCGCACGCAATTCGCCGCGAGCTCCAGCGCCGCGCAGACCGCCGCAGCGTCCTCGTCGAAATGCCCCTGGGCCACGGCGGCGTAGTAGGGCTGAAGCGCGGCCTGGTAGATGGGGATCGGGCAGAGGACGTCGGCGGCCTGTTGGCTTATGATCCGGGCGTCCTTGAGCGGGATCGAGAAATTCATTCCCTCTTGCATGAATTCGTTCTCCGCCATGAATCCGCCGCGCAGGTCGAACATCCGCGAACTGGACCCGCTGCCGCTGATGACCTTGTGGATCATCTTCGGATCGAGCCCCGATTTCATGCCGAGCACCATGACTTCCGCCGCGACGCTGTTATGGACGAGGTTCAGGATATTGCCGCAGATCTTCATCTTCATGCCGTTGCCGAAGGGGCCGACGAAATGGGCTTCCCGGCAAAACCCGCGCAGCAAGGTCTCGACCTGCTCGAACGTCGTCTCCTTGCCGCTGGCAAATGCCGTCAGCTCACCTTTCAGCGCCATGACCCGATTGCCGCTGAGGGGGCAATCCAGCATGTCGGCGCCGGCGGCCTCGACCCGCGCCCGCGCCGCCTCCTTTTCCGGGATCGGCAGCGTGCTGGTTTCAATGACGATTTTGCCGGCTAGATCGGGCGAAATAATTCCCTGGCGATCCGAAGTCGCGGATTTCAACGATTCCGCCGATGGCAAACAGGTGAGGATCGCCTCGACGCCCGAGACCAGAGCGCGCGCCGAGGCCGCCCGGATCAACCCACACGGTTCCAGGTTCTGGGCCTTGGAGTCATCGGTGTCGTAGCCGGCGACGCGAAACTTATTGGCCAGGAGGACCTCGGCGATGGCCGAGCCGAGCACGCCGAGGCCGACGATACCCACTTGAGCATTCATGGCGGCACCCCAACAGAACCGATCCGGGTCTCGGAAATTCCGAACCGGATATTCGTGACTCTCCCGAACGGTGGGCGCCCGGCGTCCCTATCTCTAGGAACCCGGGCCGCACCATCCAAAAGCCCGTGGCGCCTAATTACCGGTGATGGCTTTCACCAGCTTTTCGTATTGCTCGCTTTGCTGCATTCGGACCTTCTCGTATTCCGGACCCATCATCAGTTCGGTGTTTTCACCCAACTTCTTCATCATCCGGTTATAGGTCTTGTCCTTCTGCAGGGCGACGAAGGCGTCGCGCAGTTTTTTCATATCCGCCGCCGGCATGCCCTTGGGCGCCAACACGATCCGGTTCATCAATCCAACGCCCGGCGTATACCCAAGCTCTTTCAGGGTGGGCACGTCATCGAAAATGCGCTCGCTCCCCAGCGACGCCAGCACGCGAAGCTTGTCGCCTTGGCCGCCGATCACGGAGGGGAAGGCCATGGAGAAATCCACATCGCCCGCCAACAGCGCCTTCATGGCCGGTCCACCGCCCTTATGGGGGACGAGGGTCGCCTTGACGCCGGCTTCCGAGAGCAACAGCGCGCCGGGAACCATGATCGCGCCCCAATTGCCGCTGTGGCCGAACGTGATCTTGCCCGGATTCGTGCGCATGTCGTCCAACAGATCTTGGAGCGTCATCCACGGGCTGGAGGCGAGAACCACGACCGAAGGCGTCGCATAGTTCAGCCGAACCACGGTTTCGAAGTCGCTGGGCTGGTAGGGAAGCTTGGTCGTATATTGCTGCAACTCATCGAAAAAGTTATGCGAGAACAACAGCGTATATCCATCGGGTTTGGCGTTGGCGACATGGGCCGTTCCCTTCTGGCCGCTGGCGCCGGGCATCAGTTTCACGACCATGGCCTGGCCGAGGTAGCTCGGAATGATGCTGGTGAAAACCCGGGAGTTCAGGTCATGGGAGCCCCCGGCACCCAGCGGCAGAACCAATGAAATCGGTTTGGACGGATACTCGTCCGCCATGGCCTTGGAGCCGCCGAGCGCCATCACCAAAGCCGCGCCCAGAACCAGGCTCGTCAACTTTCTTGGGGTAAACATTTTCGTTTCCTCTCCTGCTTTGTGAAGTTCCCTATTTTGCTTCCGCCGTCGATCCGCGGGCCAATTCACCGGCGGTGGCTTCGGCTTCGGTCTTGTCGTTTTCCCGCCACCAGCAGTTTCGCATAAATTCAACGTAATCATCGGGATTGATGATCTTGGATTTTTGGATCTTGCCCACGGAGTCGGATGACTCCAAGTCGATCTGAAGACCATCGGTGAAACGGTTCCAGAAATTGAAGAAGCCCGAGACCATGGTGATCTCGACAATCTGAGCTTCGTCGTAATGTTCTTTCAGCCGCGCCATGGCGCCGGGATTCTGGCGGTAGGTGCGCTCCGTCAGACATTCGGCCCAGGCGATGGCCGCTTTCTCCGGATCACTGAAATAGTTTGAACTCTGGTAGTCCCCGCCGATCGCGTCGATCTCGTCGTCCTTGAAACCGATCGAGCGCCCGAGCGCCGAATTGTGTCCGACGCAATAATCGCAACCGTTCAAGATCGAGGTCTTGAGGATCACCAGCGCCTTGGTCCGGATGTCCAGAACCTCGGTGATTTCGGCCCGATTGGTGGGAACCAGCAATCCGACCAAGGCTTGGGCGATCTTCGGCGAGTGGGCCGCAACCCGGATCGCGTTGGCCACGCGGCCGAGCATCCGCTCGCAGGAATCGAAGAGCACCTTCACCTCCGGCGCGGCGTCTTCGTATTGCACGTAGGGTAAATGTGCCATCTCGTTCAACTCCGACCCCTCAGTTTGGGTTGGTACGTTCGGTTTCCTTCACCTCCGGCCACAACCGGTATCCCACGCTCGGCGAACCCGGCGCATGTATCGTGTAGCCGATGATCTTGTTGGTCCAGACCGTTTCGTCCAGGGCCAAGGACTCATGCCCCTGAAAATTCCGATCGCGCGCTTCCAAAGACGTGAATTCGTAAAGAATCGAATGTTTCGCCCAGCCGGCAAGCGACACCAACTTCCGGGTCGCCACGCAGCCGGGCATGCGGGACATGGCCGGTAGCCGGTACTGGGCGTACCAGGCCGCCAAGTCGAACTCGTCGGCGACGGTCTTGGTCCGGAAGCTTCCCATCTGGATCGCCGGCGCCGGCGCCAAATCATTTGACCGGGAGCCGGACTCGGGTCCGGTGACCCGCGCCTCTTCGGTGAAGAAACAAGTCCGTGATTCCCGACGCAGCGCCAGCATGTCGCGGGCCTCCGGCGATAATTCGAGCTCGAGATCGATGATCTTCGGTTCGAAAAATACATGCGGGGAGGTGGCGCCGACGAGGGCCAGAAATTGGGTTCCCGCGCCGAGTTCCGGGTCGTCCGGGCGGGCCAGGCGGTCATGGATTTTATCCATCCGCGCACCTCCGCCGACAATCCGGTAGTGGGCCGCCCAGGCAAATCCCGAACGGGACAACAAACCCGGAAGATGTTGGCCGTGGAACCAGTCCAGGTATTTTTCCCGCTTCGATTCGTCATTCGAAAGGTCGTACCACACGGCCCAAATCCCTTGAGTCATATCACCGCTTCCTAACCGGCCGCCACGAAGACTTGGCGCATGCGTTTGCTGCGCCGCCACAGCAAATAACAAACGAACGGCGTCGCGACGAGGATCGCAACCGCAATCGGACGATTGAACAAGATATACCCGAAAAGATCGCCCTGAGACATGGTCACGGTCTGGCCGAAGGAATACTCCAGTATCGGACCGAGGATAAAACCCATCACCAGAGGCGTAACGTCGTAACTCAATTTCTTGGCGATGTATCCAAAGACGCCGAAGGTGACGAGGATGTAGAGGTCCATGGGATCGGAGCGGAAGATATAGGATCCGGCGAAGGCGAACACGACCGTCAACGGCAGCAACAGCGCCTTTCTGATGGTGACGACGCGGGCAAACACGGGAATCAGGAAATATCCTATGAACAGAAACAGGACGTTGGCCAACAGCATCGCAATCAGAATCGCGAAGACCAAGGACCCTTGTTCGTTGAAGAGCTGCGGGCCCGGGCGCAGGCCCTGGGCCACGAAAGCGCCCAGGAGTATCGCGGTCACATTGTCGCCGGGTATGCCCAGGGTGAGCAGAGGCACCAGGGTCGGGCCGTTGACCGCATTGTTGGCGGCTTCGGCGGCCGCGACACCTTCCAATTCACCGGTACCGAATTTTTCCGGGGTCTTGGATGCGCTTTTCGCCGCCGCGTAGCCCATGAACGCGGCGACCACCTGGCCAACTCCCGGGATCATGCCGATTCCCGTGCCGATGACCGTGGAGCGGCAAATGGTGCGGAAACAGCCGCGGAATTCTTCGAAAGTCAGTCGTCCGCCGGCCTTGACATCGATCCTGCCCTTGATCGCGGTGGCGGCCTTGTTTTCGATGGCGATCAGAATTTCGGGCAGCGCGAATAATCCGATCAACAGGGGCAGCAGCGGTATTCCGGACCTCAATTCGAAGATATCGAATGTGAACCGGGAAAGCGCACCGATGGGATCCTGGCCGATCATCGACAGCAGGAGGCCCAACAGCATCATGATCAAGCCCTTCACCAGGTAACCGCCGCCGGTGACGGCAATAATTATCAGGCTAAGGATCATGACCACCGCCAATTCGGGGGGGCCGATGCGCATCGCGATCAAGGCGATCGGACCGATGCACAGGATGGTCACGATATCGCTGGATAAATCGCCGAACACCGAGGAGAACAGCGCGATTTCCAGCGCCTTGCGCGACTTCTTTTTTCGGGTTAGCGCCGGCCCATCGAAGGTGGTCGCCACGGCGGCGCCGGTGCCGGGCATGGACACTAAAATCGCGGGGATGCTGCCGCCATAGATGCCGCCCTTGTAAACCCCGATCAAAAACGGAATGCCGACGAGGGGTTCCAAGAAAAACGACAGCGGCAACAACACCGCCATCGCCATTACGGTGGTAAAACCCGGCAGCGCGCCCACGAACATCCCCATGACAAGGCCCGCCGCCACCATCGCGAAGGTGTCGAGGCGCATCGCCATTTCCAGGCCCTGGAGGAAGCTGTCGATCAACACGGCTCGATCACAGCTCCGGAATCTCGGGCAGAAAGACCTTCAGCCCCCGAGTAAAGACAAAATACATGAGCGTGGGAACGCCGAGACTGATCGCCAGCATGAGGGCGATGTTTCTGAGGCCATAAAAGACCGACAATCCGCCGATTAGGAGCGCGCTCGAAGGAATGAACCCTATCGGCTCCATCAACCAGGCATAGGCGACGAAGGCCGCAACGGACACCGAAACGTTGACCACGGCTTCGCGATCGAGCTTGGCCAGTCCATTTTCGTCGGTCATGGACAGGCTGATGAAAACGTAAACGCCACCCAGAATCAGAAATCCAACGGCCACGATACTGGGGAACAATTTCGGATCGAGGGCATTCAGGGATTGGCCGAAAATGACCAGCGGGGTTTCGATTTGAGTTGGAATGGCGAGAAACAGTAGCACCGCCAGCACGACGAACCCGATGGCGATCGCGGTGTTGAAATTGAATCTCTTCACGCCCGCCGCGGCGCGTCCAGGGTCCCGGGGACCACTCTCCAACGCTCTCTTCCTCCCTGGCCCGGCGATTGATTTTGGGCCGCTTGCAGCACCGGATTTCGGCCCGGAGCGGCTGAGTCCTTGTTTTCACCGGTCAATCTCATGTTAAAACATTCTACTATGAACAAAAATTCCCTTTTCACCTATCTGTATGCGGTTGGAGAATACCAAAAGGGGCCGTTCAGTTCGACCCCTTGCGGACAAGGAGGCGAAGCATGAAGCTCAGACAGCTGGAGGCCATGCGGGCGGTTCTGGCCCGCGGGACGACGACCCACGCCGCCGAACTCATGGG
>CAXMQD010000097.1:0-3375 GCA_964194965.1 uncultured Acidimicrobiia bacterium
GATCAACTCGTCGAGGGAAGGCAGCCCCAGATCGCGAAGCATCTCCGCGATCTGGGCTTCGCCCGGTCCGACATGGCGGCGGACGAAGTCGCCCCGCATCTTCAGCTCTTCCAACGAACGGCGTGGTTCCGACATGGTAGATTTCTCCTTACAAACAGCCGGACAAACAGCCGGCCGCGCCTACTGCAGGCTCTCGACGTATTCTTTGTAGGCGTTCTCGTCCATCAGCTTCGCGACCGCGTCGGCGTCGGCGATCTTGATCTTGAAGAACCAGCCGTTACCGAAGGGATCGCTGTTGACCAAGCTAGGATCGTCGCTCAGCGCGCCGTTGACCTCGACCACCTCGCCGGCCACCGGCGCATAGATTTCACTCGCCGCCTTGACCGATTCGACGGTCGCGGCCTGGTCTCCCTCGGCAAACTTCACGCCTTCCTCGGGCAGTTCCACGTAGACGACGTCGCCAAGCTGTTCCTGGGCGTGGTCGCTGATCCCGACGCTGACGGTGCCGCCCTCAAGCAGGACCCATTCGTGGTCCTCGGTATATCTACGCGCGCTCATCCTTCATGCCCCCTGTTTTCGATTATCAACGTCTGTTACCCCCGATAGTAGCGTTGCGGCACGAACGGCAGCTTCGCGACCTCGACCGGATGGGCCTTGCCACGCAAACTAGCGCCGAGCTTGGTCCCGGGCTGGGCCCAGGCCGTCTCGATGTAGCCCATGGCCACCGGCGCGCCGGTCGTGGGTCCGAAGCCGCCGCTGGTGATGCGGCCCAAGGCCCTGCCGTCCTGGTCGATCAACTCGACGCCCTCGCGCAGCGGCGCCCGCCCCTCGGGCCGGATTCCGACTCGCCGGCGCGCGACACCGTGCGCCAACTGATCCATCACCGCTTCGGCCCCGAGGTAGCCGCCCGGGCGCGCGCCATCTCGGCGCCGTGCCTTGGACAGGGCCCAGGTCAGACTCGCCTCGACCGGCGTGGTCTCGGCGTCCATATCGTGGCCGTACAGGCACAGGCCCGCCTCAAGGCGCAGGGAGTCGCGCGCGCCCAGGCCGACCGGCGCGACCTCCGGCTCGGCCAGCAAGCGGCGCGCGAGCGCCTCGGCACGCGCGGCCGGGACCGAAATCTCGAAACCGTCCTCGCCGGTGTAGCCGGAGCGGGAGACGAAGCAGTCCGCGCCCGCGATCTCAACCCGGGCCGCGGTCATGAACACCAAGTCCGCCAGCCCCGGCACCAGGCGCCCCAACACGGCCGCCGCCTGGGGCCCCTGGAGGGCGAGCAACGCGTGTTCGTGCAGCGGTTCGATCGCACAGTCGTCGCTCAAATGGTCGCGCAGGTGCGCCAGGTCCTGCTCCTTGCAGGCGCCGTTGACCACCAGAAACAGGTGGTCGCCGGCGTTGGTGATCATCAAGTCGTCGAGAATGCCGCCGTGCTCGTTGGTGAACAGGGCGTAGCGCTGGCGGCCCTCGGCCAGACCGATCACGTCGACCGGCACCAGGCGCTCGAGCGCCGCCGCCGCGCCCCCGCTGGCGCCGACAAGCCGGACCTGGCCCATATGGGAGACATCGAACAGTCCGGCCGCCGCGCGGGTGTGCTGATGCTCTTTGATGATGCCCTGGGGATACTGGACCGGCATTTCATAGCCGGCGAACGGCACCAAGCGCCCGCCCAGTTCACGGTGCAGCGCATTCAGCGGCGTCTGTTTCAATTCGCCGGATTGGTTCCCCGATTGGGTCAATTTACCGAAACTCCCACGCCTAAGACAGGGCCCTACGGCCGCCCGCGGCAGCCATAGCCCCCTCTGTCCTAGGACCTGAGAGATTCACCGGGCGGCATCCCTTGCGCCGCGCGGCTTACTCCTTCGGTGCGGAAACCGCCGCCATCCACGGCCGCGGCCCGCTTTCCAGAGGTGCCTCTCCCCTGCGCTCCTTCTGCCTGAGAGTTTCCGGGGCGGTTGCTCCTTCGGCGCCGGGCCCTCGCGACGGCAAGGTCCCGATCTCTCCCGCAGGGGGTCGTCGGCCAGCGCCCCGGCCGAACCATGCAATGACATCGCATGGGTTCCGAGGGGCACTGTCGGCAAGAAGCTACTCCGCTGCCGGGGAATGTCAACCGGCACCGAATCGCGGCCGCGCCGCCGCGGAACCGGCCCGTCAGCGGGGCCGAATGCCTAGCGATTTTCCTGATTGTAACGGAGCTCGGCCGGGGTCAACGCGAGGCCGATATAAATCACGTAATCGTCGCCGTTTTGGCCTGCCTGCAAGGGAATTCGCGGGGACACTTCCTCGATCGCGATGACCCGCGTGCGATTGCCCTCGAACGACACTTCGAGGTTGAACTCCTCCCGGGCGACGATCTTGCGGTCCAGAGTCGCGATGGCAACGAAATAGGCAAGGTTGATCACGCGGCTCTCGTTGGCCGGGCCATCGACCGCCATGATCCGGATTCGCATATCCACCTCGATGACATCGTCGAGATATCCACAGATCAGCGCCACGTCCTCGACCCGAGCCTCGAACAGAACGTCGGTGAGGTCGCGCCCCTGGCCGGCGAAGCGGGTCAGCTCGCGCGCCTCGGCCACGGGAAAGACCACCGGACAGGGTGGCAGCGGTCCTTGATCGCCGGAACCGCAGCCAACCAGGGTTAGCAACAGGGCAAGCGGTATCAGCACGCCAACTCCCCGGCGCTTGCGCCTCGACCAGGGACTCGGGCTCGCGATATCCGTCTTCGCCATATCGATCCGGTTCACTTCTACAAGGACTTGTGAGTGCCGTCGCACAGGGGCTTCTTGCCGCTCGCCTTGCAGCCGCAGAACCAAACCGTCTTGGCCTCCATGGCCTGGGAGACGATCGGCGTGATCCCGGTGCCCGAATGGGATCCGTCGCAAATCGGCTGCTTCTTGCTGCGCCCACAGGCGCACCAAAAATATTTCCGCCCGGATTCGACCTCGAATTGGTACGGTGCCGTCTGGGCGGCGATCGGATCGGCCATGACCCCCCTTTCTTCCGCACTGCCGCTATACTACTTTCAGCCCTGCCCGAACGGGCCGGCCAGGCGGTGCGAGACACCTGCTGGAACGACTTCGGCGGGACTTTATGAAACCGCCGAGGCTAGCACAAGAGCCGGCGCCCGGGTCCGGGTCGAGCAAAGAGTGGCGACGAGAATTTCATGGGAAAACCAAGGCTGAGTATACTGCTGGCCAACCCCCGGGGCTTTTGCGCCGGGGTCGAGCGGGCGATCGAGATCGTCGAGCAGTCCTTGGCAAAGTTCGGCGCGCCGGTCTACGTGCGCCACGAGATCGTGCACAACCGGCACGTGGTCGAGGAGTTGCGGACCCAGGGAGCGGTGTTCGTCGACGAGATCGCCGAGGTGCCGGACGGGAG
>CAXMQD010000098.1:0-3518 GCA_964194965.1 uncultured Acidimicrobiia bacterium
AAAACCTCGAGGTGATCGAAGTCGGGGTCCCGGCCGAGCATGCCACGACAATCGACCATGAATTAACCCTGCCGACCCCAGCGCGGAACCCGGACCGGGTTTTCGGCGGCCAGAAATTTTGCCACCACAGAGCCGCCGAAGCGGTCTGGCAACCGTGGCGCATTGCCGGCTTCGAGACCCGTGACACCGGCATTGCCGATGCCACCCTGGGGGTGGCAAGCGTGCAGGTTGCCAGACGGCGGGATCGCGCGCCCGAGCAGACCACCAGCCATCGGACGGATATTCTTTTCACCTTCGTGCTGGAAGGAACCATGACGTTGCGGGCTCGGGGCCGCGATTCCCAGGCCCTGACCACCGGCGACGCCTTCGTGATTCCGCCCGATACCCGGACCGCGTACGCAAACTGTTCGAGTGATTTGGAATTGCTCGAAGTCTCGTTGCCAGGGTCCTTCGAGACCATCATCCATGACTGATTTCGCCCATGACTGACTTTGCCCATGACTGACTTTGCCAAGACAAAAGCGATGTTTCAATTGCCCGACGGGGTGATCTATCTCGACGGAAATTCACTCGGCCCGCTGCCTTTGGCGGCCCGCGGCCGGGTCGCCGGCGTGATGTCGGATGAATGGGGTGAGATGCTCATCCGGGGCTGGATCCAGGCTGGGTGGATGGCGCAGCCCGCCCGGGTCGGAGACCGGATAGCCCGGCTGATCGGCGCGCCCGAAGGAAGCGTCGTGATCGGCGACACCTTGTCGATCAAGGTCTATCAGGCGGTGGCGTCGGCCCTGGAGATGCGTCCGGACCGGCGGGTGATCCTGTCGGATACGGGCAATTTCCCAAGCGATCTCTATATGGCCGAAGGATTGATAAAGTCGCTCGATAAGGGCCATGACCTGCGCGTGGTGGCGCCGCAAGATGTCGAGGCGGCGATCGGAGACCGCGTCGCCGTGCTCATGCTGACCGAGGTCGATTACCGGACCGGGCGAAAACACGACATGGCCCGCTTGACCGAAAAGGCGCAAGCCGCCGGGGCCTTGACGATATGGGATCTGGCCCATTCGGCCGGCGCCCTGCCGATCGACCTCACCGCGGCCAAGGCGGATTTCGCCGTCGGGTGCACATACAAGTATCTCAACGGCGGTCCGGGCGCGCCGGCCTTCATCTATATTCGACCCGATCATCTCGGCAAGGCTCGCCCGGCCCTATCCGGTTGGCTTGGGCACGAAGCGCCCTTCGCCTTCGACCTCGACTATCGAGCCGGCACCGGAATCGAGCGGATGCGCGTGGGCACACCGCCGGTCATCGCCCTTGCCGCGCTGGAGTCGGCGCTCGACGTGGTGGAGAGCGTCGACATGGTCGACGTCCGGTCGAAATCGATCGAACTCAGCGAATTGTTCATTGCCGAGGTGGAACGGCGCTGTCCGGATTTGGTGCTCGCCAGTCCGAGAGACAGCACCGTGCGCGGCTCGCACGTGGCTTTCGATTTTTCCGAAGGTTATGCGGTGATACAGGCACTCATCGACCGCGACGTGATCGGCGATTTCCGGGCGCCCGACACGATGCGATTCGGCATCGCCCCGCTCTACCTCGACGCGGATGACGTGATTCGTGCGGCGTCGATCCTGGAAGACATCATGGTTCGCCGGGCATGGGATGATCCGCGTTACCGGCGGCGCCAAACCGTCACGTGATGCCTCCCCTGCCCCGGACAGCCGAGGGGACAGCCGAGGGGTCATCCGGGCCACCGGCCGTGGTTTCGGTTAATCTTTCCGCAAGGGACCGCAACTCAAGCACGGCGATGCCTGCTGAGAGCCACAGTCAACGGTATTGATAGTATTTGAGTAAATTCCGGAGTATATATTGGGCTCATTGTTGAATATTAATCACAGCTTTCTAAAAATACACACTGATTTTTACATACTTCTTGTTGGTTTTTACTTACTGTTTTTTATTACTTATCGTCTTTGATACGTAAGTCCACATCCATTTCATCCCGCGCGAGTGCCCCATGCGTGCCTTTCGGTTCGTACGTTCGATTCCGATTCTCCGTGCCAAGTGGCATTGGACCGCGCTGGTCTCTGGACTGGCCATGATCGCTTATCTGTCTTCATCGGCGGAAGTCGCTCCGGTCGACTCCCCTACGGCGAGAATTGAGCCGCATCTGGCCGCGAAAGTGCCGGACCGCCTGCTGTCGGAAGCCGATACCAGGCGATACCGGGAAATTTTCGCGTTGCAGGTCGAAGGCGACTGGACCGCGGCGGATGAACTAATCGAACAGCTGGACGAGAAGCTTCTGCTGGGTCATGTGCTCGCGGAGCGGTATCTCCATCCCACGGGGTACAAATCTGAGTACCGAGAGCTTGCCGCCTGGTTGACTCACTATGGGGGTCATCCAGATGCCAAGCGAATCCATAAACTTGCCCTGAAACGGAAGCCAAAGAATCAAGCGGCCCCGGAACGTCCGGCGGTTCGAAAGAACAGCCTTTTGGCAACCCGGTTTGTCGACCGCGCATCCCGGCACCGGTCCAAGAAGAAACTCACGAAGTCGGAGCGCCGGCTGGCCGCACGTCTGAAATCTCGGATCAGGCGTAACCTGCGCCGTGTTCACTTGACCCAGACCGAACGCTTGCTTGGGAAACCCAAGGTCCGGCGTTTGTTCGATCGGGTTGAGCTTGACGAGGCGTATTCCGAGCTCGCCGCGGGTTGGCTTTACTGGGGCGACATCGACAAAGCCTATCGAATGGCTGGCGAGGTCGCGAAGCGTTCGGGTGATGATATTCCAATTTCCCATTGGACCGCCGGGCTGACCGCGTGGCGTTTGGGGAAGATACCCGCCGCGGCCAAGCATTTCGAACTCCTCGCGCTTTCCGATAAGGTTTCCCGGTGGAACAGAGCCGCGGGCGCCTATTGGGCGGCGCGCGCTCACTTTGCATCACGGCAATTTACCCAAGGGCAACGCTGGTTGACCGTTGCGGCGGCGCACTCCCGCACCTTTTACGGCCAATTGGCGCGATATCGTTTGGGTCTCGAATCGGACCTGAACTTCGACGCCTCCGTCCCGGACGATTCGGACATCGACAGACTCGCCGCAAAACCCGGGGGTGCGCGCGCGCGCGCACTCGCAGAGATCGGTCAGAACGAGCGCGCCGAACAAGAGCTCTTACGACTCGACGAATGGAATGAGCCAGGCACTACACAGGCCATGCTGGCCCTTGCGCAATCCGCAAGGCTCGTTGGGCTGGGTTTGGAAATCGCGAAACGTGTCCTCGCCAATCCAGCAGCCAGGCACTCAGGCGCGGAATTCGATACGGCACTCTATCCCGTTCCACCTTGGCGGCCACGGCAAGGCTTTCACCTCGATCGCGCCTTGATCTTTGCCTTTATGCGGCAGGAGTCATCCTTCGATCCCCTGGCCAAAAGCCCCGACGGCGCCCGGGGTCTCATGCAACTCATGCCGCGCACGGCGGCCGCACTCGATAGAAATCGCGAGTTCAAAGGCCGCCAGCGAGCGGAACTTT
>CAXMQD010000099.1:0-2370 GCA_964194965.1 uncultured Acidimicrobiia bacterium
CATCGAGGCGACCGCCGAGCCGCGGCGCGCGCCTGATCCGCGAATGGAACGGCGTCCTGCACGAGGTTGAGGTGCTGGAAGATGGCTACCTTTGGCACGGGCAACGGCATCGATCGCTGTCGGCCATCGCCTTGGCGATCACCGGCACCAAGTGGTCGGGTCCGCGGTTTTTCGCCATCAGGGGCGGCTGATGCCGAAGAAGACGGTCCG
Organism: uncultured Acidimicrobiia bacterium; assembly: GCA_964194965.1. GTDB lineage: Bacteria > Pseudomonadota > Alphaproteobacteria > Kiloniellales > J153 > JACZVL01. The sequence goes on from CAXMQD010000099.1 coordinate 211, forward strand.
CTGCGCGATCTACACCCGCAAATCCTCCGAAGAGGGGCTGGAGCAGGACTTCAACTCGCTCGACGCCCAGCGCGAGGCCTGTGCGGCCTATGTCGCCAGCCAGAAGGGTGAAGGCTGGAAGCTGGTGCCAGAGTGCTATGACGATGGCGGCATCTCCGGCGGCACGCTGGAGCGGCCCGGCTTGCAGAATTTGCTCGCCGACATCGACACCGGCAAGGTCGACCTCATTATTGTTTACAAGGTCGATCGCCTGACGCGGTCGCTTGCCGACTTCGCCAAGCTGGTCGAACGCTTCGATGCAACCGGCGCCTCCTTCGTCTCGGTGACCCAGCAGTTCAATACCGCCACCTCCATGGGCCGCTTGACGCTCAATGTGCTGCTGTCCTTTGCCCAGTTCGAGCGCGAAGTCACGGCAGAGCGCATCCGCGACAAGATCGCAGCCTCCAAGAAGAAGGGTCTTTGGATGGGCGGACTGGTGCCGCTGGGCTATGACGCCAAGGATCGCACCCTGGTCATCAACCAGGCCGAAGCGGAGACGGTCCGTGCCCTGTTTCGCCTCTATCTCGAGCTCGGCAGCGTACGGCGCGTGAAGGAAAAAGCGGACCCCCTCGGCCTGGTTAGTAAGAAACGCCACCGCGCCGGCGGTGAAACCTCCGGCGCTGTCGCCTTCACCCGCGGCCGCCTTTATCACCTGTTGTCCAACCCGGTCTATGTCGGCGAGATCCGGCACAAGAAACAAACCTATCCCGGCCAGCACCTGGCGATCATCGACCGCGCCACCTTCGATGCGGTCAATGAAAAGCTCGCCGGCAACAGGCGCGGGACCAAAGCGCGGGCGGTCACAGCGACATCCTCTCCCTTGGCCGGCAAGTTCATCGACGAGACCGGCGACCGCCTGACACCATCCCATGCCGTCCGGCGCGGCAAGCGTCACCGCTACTATGTTTCGCGCCGGCTTATTGCGCGCAGCGGCGAACGCAATATTGGCGGTTGGCGGCTTCCTGCTTCGGTGCTTGAGACCGCCGTGGCCCGCCTGATTATGGACGCGCTCGTCGCGACAGAATCGACCCCGCCCCTGATCAAGGCGGCTACCGCTGAGATGCTGCAGCAGCTCCCGGCCAAGGTGCAGGCTCTCGCATCACGATTGACCGGCGCCGATCGAGGCCCGACGCTCAGCGCGATCGTCAATGCCGGTCGCATCGAGCCCGGTCGTCTAGCGGCCACCCTGGACCCTGCTGCCCTTGCCGAGCAGCTGGGCGTGCTGCCCGCTCACATCAATCACGATGCCTTGACGCTGGTCGGCGCCTTCACGCTGCGCCGCCGCGGTGTCGAAGCCCGGCTTGTGCTCGGCGACACATCATCCGGGGTCGACGGAACACTTCTCAAGAACGCCGCCCGGGGCTGGACCTGGTTCCAAGAGATCAAGGCCGGATCGACCCTGCAGGCGATCGCGGACCGCGAGGGCGTGACGCAACGCCGGGTCGCCCATCTGGTCGATCTCGCCTTTCTGGCACCCGATATCGTTCAGGCAATCGTCGACGGCCGCCAGCCGGTACCGCTAACCGCGGACAGCCTTATCAAGTCGCCGCATCGGATGGTGTGGGCCGACCAGAGATCCTGGATCTCCGCGATCTGACATCTCAAAATTCCGGTCCGAAAATCCCTGTTATGGGATTTCCGATCCCTGTTACCGCAGAAGAAATCGCTGTTATTTCGTTTAGGGAAATCGTCGGCAAGCCTCTGAAAATACGTGCCTATTCAGCCGCGTCGCTGGCCAAAAACGCCATAAAATCATCATGATCCCTGTTAATTTCGCTGTTAGCAGGGAAACCGAACCGGAAAATCGCCAAACGGAGACCGCCTCGGTTATGCGGCGGTTTTCCGCAGACGGAGACGGTCTCCGCCGACAGCTACGTCGGCAAAGGCCCGGGAATTGCGGGGTTTTCAGGGAATTTTCTGCAGAGACGGCAAAAGCCGAGACTACGTGGCGGAGGGAGAGGGATTCGAACCCTCGGTACTCGTGAGAGTACAACGGTTTTCGAGACCGTCCCGTTCAACCACTCCGGCACCCCTCCGCGAGGGCTCGACCACGGGTCATGGGTCCGCAGCGAAGCGTGCTTCGTATAACGCAAGCGCTGTCCTTGCCGCAAGCCGCTGTGG
>CAXMQD010000100.1:0-2104 GCA_964194965.1 uncultured Acidimicrobiia bacterium
TCGTCCACCGGCAACGCCTCGTCGACGATGCGGTTGACGAACGAGGTGTTGGCGCCATTTTCGAGCAGGCGCCGCACCAGGTAGGCGAGCAGGTTTTCGTGACTGCCGACCGGCGCGTAGATGCGCACCGGCAGGTCGAAATGCTCCGGCCCCACGATCTGGTCGTAGAGCGCCTCGCCCATGCCGTGCAGGCGCTGAAACTCGAAGTCGTGGCTGCCGCCGGCGAGTTCCATCACCGCCGCCAAGGTCTGCGCGTTGTGGGTCGCGAACTGCGGGTAGAAGGCGTTCGGCGCGGCGAACAGGCGCTTGGCGCAGGCGAGGAAACAGACATCGGTCGAAACCTTGCGGGTGAACACCGGATAGCCGTCCAGACCGGCCTCCTGGGCCAGCTTGATCTCGGTATCCCAATAGGCGCCCTTGACCAGGCGGACCATGAGCCGCCGCCGGTGGCGCCCCGCCATCTCGGCGAGCCAGTCGATGAGCGCCGGCGCGCGCTTCTGATAGGCCTGCACCGCCAGGCCTAAACCGTCCCAGCCGCGCAACGTCGGATCGCCGGCCACCGCCTCGATGACCTCGAGCGATAGGTCGAGGCGGGCCGCCTCCTCCGCATCCACCGTCAGGCCGATGTCGTAGCGCTTGGACTCGCGCGCCAATTCCATCAGACGCGGCACCAATTCGCCGTGGACGCGCCGCGCTTGGGCGAACTCGTAGCGCGGATGCAGCGCGGAGAGCTTGACCGAAATCCCCGGCGCCGCGATGACACCGGTCTCGCCGGCCGCCTTGCCGATGGCGGTGATCGCGGCCTTGTAGGCCTCGAAATAACGATCGGCGTCGGCCATGGTGCAGGCCGCCTCGCCCAGCATGTCGTAGGAGTGGCGGTAGCCGCGCGCCCCGTCGTCGCGGGCACGCGCCAACGCCTCCTCGATGGTGCGGCCCATGACAAACTGGCGGCCGAGGATGCGCATCGCCTGGGTGATCGCCGCGCGGATCACCGGCTCGCCGCTGCCGTACACCAGACGCTTCAGAGTGCCGGTCAGGTCGCGGGTGTCGCCCTCGTCCAGACGCACTACCCGGCCGGTCAGCATCAACGCCCAGGTCGAGGCGTTGACGAACAGCGATTCGCTGTGGCCCAGGTGGGCACGCCAATCGGCGTCGGCGATCTTGTCCTTGATCAGGCGGTCGACGGTTTCGGCATCGGGCACCCGCAACAGCGCCTCGGCCAGGCACATCAGCACGACGCCTTCCTTGCTGGACAGGCCGAACTCGTGGAGGAAGGCGTCGAGCCCGCCCTTGCCGACGCGCGCGCGCCGGACTTCCTCGACCAGCCCCCGGGCGCGGCTCGAGATGCGCGCGCGGGCGTCCTCGGACAGCGCCGCCTCGGCCGCCAGGCGCCGCACGATCTCGGTCTCGTTGGCGCGGATATCGGCGCGCAGCGTCGCGCGTAACGGATCGACGTCGGTCAGGGCGGGATCGATGATCATGGCGGGCCAGGAACCAGGCTTCGAGTCGGGCCCGTGGAGTCTAACCGACAACGCGCGCGGCGCGAAGGGCCTGAACCCATGGGGCGCGCCTGGGGAATGCCCCGGCTTGAAACTCGATGCCCGGATGGGCGAATCGGTCGCGAACACCGGCGAGCGGATGAATCGAGGCGTCGTTCCGGTGCGGCGATCGACTCCTGGACCAACCGATCGTCCGCGTTGCTTTTCCAATGACAGGCGTTAACGACGAAATTTAATAATATTACTCGTTTCAAAGTATATTGCATTTTTCGTCAAACATTATATAACAACAATTATGAGAATAAAGTATTTATTATTAACTAAGTACTTTAATGAGGTGTCGAGCTCTTGACGTGGATAATTGAATTTCTTTTCGGACCCACCGTGCCGGAGAACCCCAATTACGAGATCATTCAGGACGTCACGAGTCTTTTCCCGTGGTGGTACCCGCACCTCGTGATGGCATGCATGGTTCTTTTCCTGATCTTGCTGTGGGCCGCGCGCCGAAAAAAATCGGCACCGGTTTCCCCGGGCAACAGCATTGCGATCGAAGCGCAGAAGAACTCGCCCTCATGACACCTGATCCGAACCGGGGGCGAGGGCCA
>CAXMQD010000101.1:0-3895 GCA_964194965.1 uncultured Acidimicrobiia bacterium
GGCCGATTACGTAGCGGACGCGATGCTGCGGGCCCTGCCCCGCCCCGGCTACAGCACCGCGGGTTTTGCGCTCCGGCCGGCACCCCTCACCCGCAGCCTCGCCGACGGCGATGTCATCGACATTGGCGGCCGCCAGATCGAGGTGATCCACACCCCCGGCGTCAGCACCGGCAGCATCTGCCTCTGGGAAGCCGCCAGCGGTAAGCTTTTCACCGGCGACACCCTCTATCATGGACCCGACGGCCGCGTCCCCAGACCGCGAGACCAGGCGGCCTACCGCCACAGCCTGAAGCGCCTCGCCGGCTTGCCGGTCACCCGCGTCCATCCCGGGCATTTCGCTTCTTTCGGATGCGATGTTTTGGATGAACTCGTTCACGCATATATCTGATATTATTTTTATAAACATCCATATTACTGATGCGGCTCAAGGCCGGCCGGCCCTGCCATCCCATATCCGGCTTGCGGCCCCGTGGCGAGAGTGCTCTGTTCTCCCGCCAGGTCGGGAAAGGCGCCCCGGCGTTATACCAGGTCTCGATGATAAAGACTCATAGGGACGGCTTTTCAGAGCTTTCGGCAAGGAGCCTTTGTCGTGGCGATGCGGCGCATCGGGAGACAGAGGCGACGCTGTCCGAAAGCGCTGAAAAGCCGCCGTTCCGGTCGTCCATGGGGCGCGTCGGAGGGCGTCAGCAAGCCTTGCCCCACTTACTCGACGATGGGCTTGGGCATCGCCTGCGGCGTGCTTCCTACCCGACGCGCCCCATGGACGATCCCTATGGGTCATTATCAGTGTAAGTTGGTATAAGCCCGCGAGGAAAGCGGGGGCAGCAAGCACTGCCCCCAGCAGTGCGGCTTGGGGAGATCCGCATTCATCGTCGGAAAATTCGATAAACCTGTACCAAACGGGCTGGTCGACCATGTCAGTGGCGCGCGTCACGAATCTTTGAGATCATCCCGGGCTTCCGAATCGGCCAAAATTTGCTAGGATTTCCGCCGGAAGGTGGTGAACACTGGAGGCAAACCTGCAAATGATGGATTCTGTGGTGTCGGGCAAAGGAAATCCTTGGTGCCTTGTCGGATTGTTCCTGCTGCTTCTGGCCGGGTCGCTGTTTAATGGCCCGGTTCGGGCGGCGGAAACCAAGCGTTTCGATCTGGTGATTGCCGAGCGCGCGATCGCCTCCGGGGCAGAGAGTCTGCGGGTCAACGAAGGCGATCGGGTGGAACTCGTCTGGCGGAGCGACGAAGAGGTGACCCTGCACCTGCACGGCTATGACATCAAATTGGTCGTCACCGCGGGAGAGCCTGCGGTGATGCAGGTCGATGCCCATGTTAGCGGCCGCTTCCCGATAAGCAGCCATGGCTTTGGCGGCGGGCATGACCACGGCGCGCGGCCCTTGATCTATCTGGAAGTCTATCCCGATTGACCGGCACCTTCCAATGCGGCTTGCCCTAAGCGCTCTCGCCACCGTCTTGCTTGGCCTTTTCTGGTCGGGTCCGGCGGCGGCCCATGCCTTTGGTGCGCGGTATGACCTGCCGCTGCCGCTTTGGCTCTACGTCGCCGGGGCCGGTGCGGCGGTGGCGCTTTCCTTCCTCATCATGGCGGTCTTTGTCACCGGCCGTGGCGAGAGGGCGCGGGCCTGGCGTCTCGAGCTATCGACCCTACCGTTGCTTTGGATGGTGATCCGGCCCTGGAGCATTTCCCTCCTGCGGCTTTTTTCGGTGGCGCTCTTCTGCTTGGTGGTGGCTGCCGGTCTCTTTGGCGAGCAGAACACCATACGCAACTTCGCCCCGACCTTCGTCTGGGTGATCTGGTGGGTCGGGCTTGCCTATATTCAAGCCCTCATCGGCGATCTCTGGTCCATCACCAATCCCTGGGAGATCCTTTTCTCCTGGCTCGAGGGCTTTTGGCGCCGCCGCTTCGGCGGCGGGCAATTGACCTTGGGGGTCAGCTTGCCGGATTGGCTAGGGTCCTGGCCGGCGGTGGTCTTCTTCTGGTGCTATGCCTGGCTCGAGCTGGTGCCGGAAGCCGGCGAGCGGCCGGCCCAACTCGCCATCATCATTCTCTTTTATTCCCTCATCACCTGGCTCGGCATGCTGCTCTTTGGCAAGCGCGCCTGGCTGCAGCAGGGCGAGGTCTTCACCGTGGCCTTCGGGCTCTTGGCCCGTTTCGCCCCGCTGAAGGGCCGGGTGCCGGCGCCGGGCGAGGAGCCGCCGGCGGGCCTTGATGACGAAGCCGCCGCCGAGCGGCCCCGTCTGCAGCTGCGCCCCTATGCGGTCGGCCTTCTGACCGAGCGGCCCTTGTCGACCTCGCTTGTGGTCTTCGTGCTGCTGATGCTGTCGACAGTTACCTTCGACGGCTTCGGTGAGACGCCGCTTTGGGTCGCCATCCTCGACTGGGTGGTGGTCTCGGAGACCCTGCGCGCACCCTTGCTGGCGCTACAGAGTGCCGGTTACAACCTCCTGGCCGTCATTCAGACGGTTGGCTTGCTGGCCTTCCCCTTGGCCTTTTGCATCGTCTATGCGCTCTTCAGCTGGCTGACCGCGCGGGCCGCCGGGCGGGATCATTCCCCTTGCGTTGCGGCGGGCGGTTTCGTGCTGACTTTGGTGCCGATCGCCATTGCCTATCACCTGGCCCATTACCTCTCCTACCTGCTGCTTGCCGGCCAGTTCATCATCCCGCTGGCGTCCGATCCCTTCGGCTTTGGCTGGGACCTCTTCGGCACCGCCAACCACACCATGGTGCTGGGTGTCGCCAACGCGAGGTTCATCTGGTACGCCGCCGTGGCCTTCGTCCTCACCGGCCACATCGCTGCGGTCTATCTTGGCCACGTCATGGCCCTGCGCTTCTATGGTGAGGGCGCCGTCGCCCTGCGCAGCCAGCTGCCGCTCCTGGTCTTGATGGTGGGCTACACCATGATGAGCTTGTGGATCTTATCCCAGCCAATCGTCGAGACCGGGTGAGGCGGGCTGCGACCATCCTGATTTTGCTCTTCGACGAGCCCAATGGAATTTCAAAGGCTACAGGATAGGGGCGTTGAAATCAGGGAAATCGAGCTTTGCGCCGTAATGCCCGCTTTCCACCCGATAAATTCTGCCTCACCCCTTAGACCGGACCTGCCGAAAGCGACGTGCCTACAGCCGCAATTGACTGTGATCTCAATGGATCGACGCAGCACTTAATCTTTGATGGAAAGATGGAGTGTGAAATGAGTTACAGGCGTCGGATATACTACACGGCAGAGCAGAAGAACGAGATATGGGATCTCTGGCAATGTGGCGAGTCTATGAGTTCAATCGGACGTGGGTTTGAACGGGAGTCGTCTTCGATCTACCCATTGTTATCGCGTACTGGCGGCATTCGCCCTCCAGAACGGAAAAGCTCCAGATTATCCCTGACGCTAGTTGAGCGCGAGGAGATCTCCAGAGGTCTTGAGAGCCGCTTGTCGTTGCGTTGCATTGCCCGGCAATTGCAACGCTCTGCCTCGACCATCAGTCGAGAAGTTAAACGCAATGGCGGGGCTCATCAGTATCGAGCGGTGCGGTCTGACCAAGCCGCCTGGGATCGTGGCCATCGACCCAAGCTTTGTAAGCTGGCTTGCAACAAGCTCTTGTGCCGAACAATATCCAAGAAGCTTCAATTAAACTGGTCACCTGAACAAATTGCAGGTTGGCTGAAGTGAACCGCACCGAGTTTGCCGGAGGCTCCAACTCTTGAGAGGCTGGAGCTATGACAAAGAAAACATCGGCAAGATATTCACCTGAAGTGCGCGCGCGCGCCGTTCGGATGGTGCTTGAACATCAGAGTGATCACCCGTCGCAATGGGCGGCGATTGGCTCGATAGCGTCGAAGATCGGCTGCACTGGGGAAACCCTGCGCAAGTGGGTGCGGCAGGCCGAG
>CAXMQD010000102.1:0-8293 GCA_964194965.1 uncultured Acidimicrobiia bacterium
GGTCGCGACGTGCGCGCCCATCTTGGCGGCTTCGACCACGTGGGCCGAGTTGCGCACCGAGGCGACCAGCACCTCGGTCGTGAAATCCGGATAGGCGTCGTAAATCTGGACGATTTCGCCGATCAGCGCCAATCCATCGGCGCCGATATCGTCGAGGCGGCCGACGAAGGGCGAGACATAGCGCGCGCCGGCCTTGGCGGCGAGGATCGCCTGGGCCGCCGAGAAGCACAGCGTGACGTTGACTTGGGTACCCTCGTCGGTCAGCGCCCGGCAGGCCTTGAGGCCGTCGGGCGTCAGCGGCACCTTGACGACCACGTTTTCGGCGACCCGGGCCAGGAGCCGCGCCTCGGCCAGCATGGCCTGGGTCTCGGTGGCGGTGACCTCGGCGCTGACCGGTCCGGGCACCAGCGCACAGATCTCGCCCAGCACCTCGATGAAGTCGCGGCCCGATTTGGCGACCAACGACGGGTTGGTGGTCACGCCATCGACCAGCCCGGTGGCGGCCAGCTCGCGGATCGCCTCGACGTCGGCGGTGTCGACAAAAAAACGCATCTTGGTACCGTTCTCTCCTTACGACCCTGCCGGCAAGGTTCCAGCCGCCAAGGGATCCGATTCGCCCCGGTTAGCCCCTCCGCATGCCAGCCCGCGCGCGGGTCTGTCAAGGGCCTGGCCCCCGGGGTGGCGCTCGTGTAGCCCTGGGGCCGCGCCTCGACTAGAGTGTAGCCGATGCCCGAACGCCATGCCAGCGCCGCCCGAACCCAGCCCGCGCCGGCCGATCCCGCGCCCCTGCCTGGATTGGTGCCGCCGGAGCCTCGGATTTCCGTGCTCATACCCCTGCCGCTGGCGGGCGCCTACGATTATTTGGACCCCGACGACCCCCCGCTTCCGCCCGGGGCGGTGGTCCGGGTGCCGCTTGGTGGACGCGAGGTCCTGGGTGTGGTCTGGGACCGGGATTCGGAGGCGGAGGGCAACGCCGAGACGGTGCCGGCCGAACGCCTGAAATGGGTCCAGGCGCGTTATCAGACGCCCCCAATTCTCGAGGTCCAGCGCCGCTTCATAGACTGGGTGGCGGGTTACACGCTGGCGCCGCCGGGTGCGGTGCTGCGCATGGCGCTCTCCGTGCCCAAGGCGCTCGATCCACCGCGCCCGGTGACCGGCTATCGCCTCGCGCCTGACGCCGAGGAAGCCCTCGCCGGGATCAGGCCGACGCCGGCGCGCAAGAAGATCGTGGCGGTGCTCGCGGACGGCCCGGCGCGGCCGCTGACCGACCTCGCGCGCGCCGCCGGTGTCGGCGCCTCGGTGATCAAGGGCTTGGCCAAGGCCGGCGTTCTGGAAACCGTCGAACTGCCGCCACCGGCCGCCTTCGAAGCGCCGCGGCCCGAATCCGCCGGCCCCCTACTCTCGCCCGATCAAGGCGCGGCGGCGGCGGCGCTGCGCGCGGCCCACGAGGCGCCGCGCTTCGAGGTTACCCTGCTCGACGGCGTCACCGGTTCGGGCAAGACCGAAGTCTATTTGGAGGCCGTCGCCGCTGCGCTCAAAGCCGGGCACCAAGTCCTGGTCCTGCTGCCGGAGATCGCGCTGTCGGCGCAGTGGCTGGAGCGCTTCACCGAACGATTCGGGGCCGCGCCGGCGGTGTGGCATTCGGAGTTGACCGCGCGTGCGCGCCGCGCGACCTGGCGCGCGGTGGCGTCCGGCGAAGCGCGGGTGGTGGTCGGCGCACGCTCGGCGTTGTTCCTGCCGTTTGCCGACCTCGGCTTGATCGTGATCGACGAGGAGCACGACGCCGCCTTCAAGCAGGAGGACGGCGTGATCTATCACGCCCGCGACATGGCGGTGGTGCGCGCGCGGCTCGGGCAATTCCCCATCGTGCTGGTCTCGGCCACGCCATCGCTGGAGACCGTGACCAACGTGAAGGCCGGCCGCTACCGGCGCCTGCATCTGCCCGACCGCCACGGCGGCGCGCGTCTTCCCGAGGTGACGCTGGTCGACCTGCGCCAGGACAAGCCGCCACGCATCGAGGACCTGGGCCAGGGTTGGTTGTCGCCGAGCCTGCGCCAGGCGATCGTCGAGACGCTTGCGGCCCAGGAGCAGGTGTTGCTGTTCCTCAACCGCCGGGGCTACGCCCCGCTGACCCTGTGCCGGACCTGCGGCCATCGCTTGGAATGCCCACACTGTACCGCTTGGCTGGTCGAGCACCGCCTGGCCGGGCGCCTGCAATGTCACCATTGCGGCTTCGAGACTCGCCTGCCGGAGCGCTGCCCGGCTTGCGAGGCCGAGGGCGCGCTGGCCGCTTGCGGGCCCGGGGTCGAACGCCTGGCCGAAGAGGTCGCGGCGCTCTACCCCCAGGCCCGCACCGCGGTCATGGCCAGCGATACACTGGCCGGCCCGAGTGCCGCGACGGAACTCCTGCGCGCGGTCGCGGCGCGCGAGGTCGACCTCCTGATCGGCACCCAGATCGTCGCCAAAGGCCACCACTTCCCGCACTTGACCCTGGTCGGGGTGGTCGATGCCGATCTCGGGCTCTACGGCGGCGACCTGCGCGCGGCCGAGCGTACCTACCAACTCCTGCATCAGGTCGCCGGCCGCGCCGGCCGCGCCGCGCGTCCAGGCCGGGTGCTGATCCAGACCGCCGAGCCCGACCATCCGGTCATGCAGGCGCTCGCGTCGGGCGCGCGCGACCGCTTCATCGAGGTCGAGACCGAGGCGCGCCAGCACGCCGGGATGCCGCCGTTCGGCCGCCTGGTGGCGCTCATCCTCTCGAGCCCGGACCCGGTGGCCTTGGAACGGGCGGCCCGGGCGCTGGCGCGCGCCGCGCCCAACTACGAGGGCGTCCAGGTGCTGGGTCCGGCGCCGGCGCCGCTCGCGGTGCTGCGTGGCCGCCACCGCCGCCGCTTCCTGCTCAAGGCGCGCCGCGAGGTGGCGGTCCAGCAACTGGTCCGGGACTGGGTCGTCCAAATCAAGCTGCCCGGCAAGCTGCGCCTCCAAATCGACATCGATCCCTATTCGTTCCTCTAGAGCATTATCCGACCTTACGGGGCGCCTCTCAGTATCGTTATTTGCACCCCCGCACTACCTGGCATTTTATCTAAGCCAGCATGATTCAGGGGGAGGCAGGAGAAATGAACCTCAGCGAAGCGGAAATTCAAGTGCTCGCCTCTCTGCAGGCCGCTAAACTCGATGCCGCGCCGACTGACAGGGTGACCCTGGAAAAGGGCGGCGAACGCTATTGGATATTCCTCGAGGACTGGACCGAGGCGTACCCAAGTCTGATCGCCAAGGGCTTGATCGACGGCGACGATTCAGGCTACCGCCTGACCGAAGCCGGAAGCCCCCTGGGCTATGCGTACAATCGGGAACGGCCCGACAAGTACTGGTATTACTATCGGCGGTTCTATCCGGCGGCCTATGCGAGCGCCGCCCACTCGCGTCTCTGCAAACGCGTCTTCGGCAAGGATTTGTGTCAGGAGGGCATGGTGGATATGGCCGCCCTCGAAGACCTTCTGGCGCGGCTCGATCTGAAACCCGGCGATCACCTGCTCGATCTGGGATGCGGCGCCGGCGTCATAGCGGAGTATATATCGGACCAGACCGGCGCCAGGGTCACGGGGCTGGATTACGCCACGCCGGCCATCATCGCAGCCAATGAACGCACCGCGGACAAGCGTTCGACGTTGACGTTTTTGCAAGGCGACATGAATGCCCTCGACCTGCCGGCCCAGTCCTTCGATGCCGCGATTTCTCTCGACACGCTCTATTGGGTCGCCGATCTCGCCGACACGCTGTCGCAAGTGGTGCGGACCCTCAAGCCGGGCGGGCAGATCGCCATCTTCATGCTGGCTGACCGTGACGAGGGCGACCCGCCCAATACCCTGGAGGCCGGCAACACCAAACTTGGACGGGCGCTTTCGAAACTGAGCCTGACTTGCGACGCTTACGACTATACCACCCGGAACACCGAGTTTTGGCGACGCATCTTTGAAGCGGCGACCGATTTGCGCGACGACTTCGAAGCGGAAGGCAATGGCTTCATTGCCGCGAGCTTGATCAGAGAGGCCGAGGAGGACTTTTTCCCATCGATCGAGGCGGGGACGCTTGCCCGGTATCTCTACCACGTGCGCTTGTGACATCGCCAAGCTAAGGGGACAATCGAGCGCCTCCCTCGGATCCAGATTGAGACGCCCACCGAGGGGGCCCTCGCGGACCTCGAATTGCGGTGGGTACAGACCCGGGCAGACAGCCAAAATCCAGTGCCGGACTCGCCTTGCCTGCCCCTGGGGACTATGATACCAAACGCGCGCCCGTGGCCGGGGCTGCCCGCCGCGGCGGGTATGTTGTTGCATTTCCAATGCCGGTTTCGCGACTTGAATAAACCGGCTTTTCGCGATCCCAGGGGGGAATCCAGGCTTGGCAGCTGAGAACACCGGTTTGAGCGGTCTGGCCGGGCGTTACGCCTTGGCGCTCTTGGACCTGGCGGACGAGCAGAATCAGCTCGATGCGGTCGCCGAGGACCTGCGCGGCCTCAACGCCGCGATTGCCGAGAGCGAGGACCTGCGCCGGCTGATCCGCAGCCCGCTGTATACGCGCGATCAGCAGAGCCAAGCCATGACCGCGATCCTGGACCAGGCGGGCACCGGCGAGATGACCCGGCGTTTCGTGCTGCTGGTCGCGCGCAACCGGCGCCTGTTCGCGCTGGACCGCATGATCGCCGCCTATCTGGCCGAGCTCGCGCGCCGGCGCGGCGAGATCACCGCCCAGGTGACCAGCGCGACCGCGCTCGACGACGAACAGCACCGCGCGCTGGTCGAAACCCTGCGCAACGAGGTCGGCGCCAAGGTCCAGGTCGAAGTTGACGTCGACCCGAGCCTGATCGGCGGCCTGATCGTCCGGGTCGGCAGCCGCATGATCGACAATTCGCTACGCAGCAAGCTGCAGAGATTACAACTCGCCATGAAGGGGACTGGGTGATGGACATCCGCGCCGCGGAAATTTCCGCGATCCTCAAGGAGCAGATCGAGAACTTCGGCGCCGAGGCCGATGTCGCGGAGGTCGGCCAAGTGTTGTCGGTCGGCGACAACGTGGCCCGGGTCTACGGCCTAGATAACGTCCAGGCGGGCGAGCTGGTGGAGTTCCCCGGCGGGCTCATGGGCATGGCGCTCAATCTCGAGGACGACAACGTCGGCGTCGTGCTGTTCGGCGAGGACCGCAACATCAAGGAAGGCGACGTCGTCAAACGCACCGGCGCCATCGTCGACGTGCCGGTCGGCAAGGGCCTGCTGGGCCGGGTCGTCGACGCGCTCGGCAATCCGATCGACGGCAAGGGCCCGATCGAGGGCGCCGAACGCACCCGGGTCGAGGTCAAGGCGCCGGGCATCATCCCGCGCCGCTCGGTGCACGAGCCGATGCAGACCGGCCTCAAGGCGATCGACTGCCTGATCCCGGTCGGCCGCGGCCAGCGCGAGTTGATCATTGGCGACCGCCAGACCGGCAAGACCGCGATCGCGCTCGATGCCATCCTCAATCAGAAAGAAGTCAACGCGGGCGACGACGAGTCCAAAAAGCTCTACTGCATCTACGTCGCGGTCGGGCAGAAGCGCTCCAGCGTCGCGCAGTTCGTCAAGGCGCTCGAGGACCGCGGCGCGCTCGAGTATTCGATCATTGTCGCCGCCACCGCCTCGGAGCCGGCGCCGCTGCAGTTCCTGGCGCCCTATACCGGCTGTACCATGGGCGAGTTCTTCCGCGACAACGGCATGCACGCGGTGATTTTCTACGACGATCTGTCCAAGCAGGCCGTCGCCTACCGCCAGATGTCGCTGTTGCTGCGCCGGCCGCCGGGCCGCGAAGCCTACCCGGGCGACGTGTTCTATCTCCATTCGCGCCTGCTCGAGCGCGCGGCCAAGATGAACGACGACCACGGCTCCGGGTCTCTGACCGCATTGCCGGTGATCGAGACCCAGGCGGGCGACGTCTCGGCGTACATCCCGACCAACGTGATTTCGATCACCGACGGCCAGATCTTCCTCGAAACCGACTTGTTCTACCGCGGCATCCGCCCGGCGGTGAACGTCGGCCTCTCGGTCTCGCGCGTCGGCTCCGCGGCCCAGATCAAGGCCATGAAGCAGGTCGCCGGCTCGATCAAGCTGGAACTCGCTCAGTACCGCGAGATGGAGGCCTTCGCCCAGTTCGCCTCCGACCTCGACGCAGCCACGCAGCGCCTGCTGGCCCGCGGTGCGCGCCTGACCGAGCTCTTGAAGCAGGACCAGTACACGCCACTGCCGGTCGAGGAACAGGTCGCGGTGGTGTTCGCCGGCGTGAACGGCTTCATCGACGGCATTGCGCTGGAGAAGGTGACCGCCTTCGAACAGAAGCTGCGCGATGAACTCAAGGCCAACGGCCAGGAAATCCTGAACGCGATCCGCACCGAAAAAGAAATCTCCTCGGCCACCGAGGAAAAGCTCAAGGCCTTCATGGAAAGTTTCATCAAGACCTTCGTTTAGGGCACCAGGGTAGGGTAAGGGGACGGACGGGTAGACCGCCATGCCGAGTCTCAAGGACCTGCGGGTACGGATCGCAAGCGTCAAGTCGACGCAGAAGATCACCTCTGCCATGAAAATGGTCGCGGCCGCGAAGCTGCGGCGCGCCCAGGAGCAGGCCGAGGCCGCGCGTCCCTATGCCGAGCGCATGGAGCGCATGCTGGCCTCACTGGCCGCCGCCAGCGCCGGCAAGGAGGGCGCGCCCGAACTGCTCGCCGGCAAGGGCCGGGACCAGGTGCACCTTCTGGTCGTCGCCACGGCCGACCGGGGCCTTTGCGGCGGTTTCAATACCAACATCGTACGCGAGGTCCGGCGTCGCATCACCGCGCTCAAGAACGACGGCAAGACGGTCAAGCTGCTCTGCGTCGGGCGCAAGGGCCGCGACCAGCTGCGCCGCGATTTGGGCGACGCCATTATCGACACCATCGAGGACGTGACCCGGCCGAGCCTGCGTTTCGACGCCGCAGAAGCTATCGCCAAGCGCGTCGCCCAGATGTTCGAGGCCGGCGAATTCGACGTCTGCACCATCTACTACGCCCGTTTCAAGTCGGCGATCAGCCAGATCGTGACCGCCCAGCAGTTGATCCCCTTCGCGCCCACCGAAGAGAACGCGGGCGGGGACGGCGCCGAGGCCGCTGAAACCGGCGGGGACTCGCTCGCGGTCTACGAATACGAGCCGACCGAGGAGGACATCCTGGCCGCGCTGTTGCCGCGCAATCTGGCGGTGCAGGTGTTTCGGGCGCTGTTGGAGAACAACGCCAGCGAACACGGCGCGCGCATGACCGCCATGGACAACGCGACCCGCAACGCGGGCGACATGATCGACAACCTGACGCTAACCTACAACCGCACGCGCCAGGCGGTCATCACCAGTGAACTGATCGAGATCATCTCCGGCGCGGAAGCCGTTTAGGCCGCCCGCGGTTGGAACGAGATTTAAGGACGAGGGAGCAACTTTAATGGCCAAGAACCTTGTCGGCAGGATCACCCAGGTCACGGGCGCCGTGATCGACGTCCATTTCGAAGGCGATCTGCCGCCGATCCTGAACGCGATCGAGACCGACAACCACGGCAACCGCCTGGTGCTCGAGGTCGCCCAGCATCTGGGCGAGAACACGGTCCGCACCATCGCCATGGACAGCACCGAAGGTCTGGTGCGCGGCCAGGAGGTGGTCGACACCGGCGGCCCGATCACGATGCCGGTCGGCCCGGAGACGTTGGGGCGGATTCTCAACGTGATCGGCGATCCGGTCGACGAGCGCGGCCCGGTCAATGCTAAGATGCGCTTGCCGATCCACCGCTCGGCGCCGGACTACGTCGATCAGGCGACCGAGACCGAGATCTTGGTCACCGGCATCAAGGTGGTCGATCTGCTGGCGCCCTACGTGCGCGGCGGCAAGATCGGCCTGTTCGGCGGCGCCGGGGTCGGCAAGACCGTGATCATCATGGAGCTGATTAACAACATCGCCAAGGCGCACGGCGGCTACTCGGTGTTCGCCGGCGTCGGCGAGCGCACCCGCGAGGGCAACGACCTCTATCACGAGATGATCGAGTCGGGCGTCATCGACCTCGAGGGCGACGGCTCCAAGGCGGCTCTGGTTTACGGTCAGATGAACGAGCCGCCGGGTGCCCGCGCGCGGGTCGGCCTGAGCGGGCTGACGCTGGCCGAATATTTCCGCGACGAGGAGGGCCAGGACGTCCTCTTGTTCATCGACAACATCTTCCGCTTCACCCAGGCCGGCTCCGAGGTCTCGGCGCTGTTG